>JAGVNP010000262.1 GCA_020053185.1 Deltaproteobacteria bacterium
AGGTTGTGCAGCTTTATGTGCGGGATGTGCATTCGAGAAATGTGACACGACCAATGAAAGAGCTAAAAGGTTTTCAGCGCATCACGCTAGATCCCGGAGAGAAAAAATCTGTAACATTAAATCTTCCGGTTAAGCAGCTCGCATTTTACAATGAGAAAATGAAAAAGGTTGTAGAACCGGGCCTAACAGCAGTCATGATCGGCAGTTCGTCCGAAGATATCAGACTACAGGGTGTATTTGAGATAGAATAAAACCTCTGCGTGATAGAACAAACCGAACATATTTGTCATTCCCGTGGAAACGGGAATCCAGAACTTATTAATAATACTGGATTCCGGGTCGCGCTTCGCTTGCCCGGAATGACAGCATTTTTAATTATGCAAAGATTTCACTCGATAATAATAGAAGCGCTTATCCCTTGCGGTAGTTCAACCTTGATATCAGCAATCTCCGGGGAAATCTTTATCTTCAGCATTTTATTTTCAAGATATGCATTAATCTTTATGTCCACATTTTTATCCAAAATCTCATAGAATGCCTTATTGTCTGCGTCTGGATAGATCTTTAGCGTCATGCCATCATATCTCAGATCGTCTGTGCACTGAACAGTCTTTGCAAGGGGAAGGATAGCGCCGCCCCGCACATACACAGGGATAGTATTCATATCTGCCTCTCGTTTAATCCACTGTTTTCCATTGAATCTCTCTCCTGTCCAGAAATCATACCAGATGCCTTCAGGGAGATAGATATCACGGGAATTATTTTTTGTAAGAATTGGTGCGATAAGAAGATTGCGGCCGCTCAAAAACTGGTCCTCGATATTGTATACAGTCGGGTCATCCTGAAAATCGATCACAAGATGCCGCAGTACAGGAAGTCCTTTTGCAACAGCAAATTGAGATTCAGTGTAAAGATACGGGATGAGCTGATATCTTAAATTGAGATAATCCCGCACAATAATCTGCGTATCAGGCTCAAAATTCCATGGCTCTCTGCACCGCGGAGGATTTCCGTGAAAACGCATGTGCGATTGGAATGCAGTGAGCTGCGTCCATCTGATATATGCCTCATCGCTCGGTGCTCCAATAAATCCTCCTGTGTCCTGACTCCAGAAAGTGAAACCCGAAAGCCCGAAACTCAATCCGCCCCTCAGAGAACAAAGCATGTTTTCATGATTTGCAGAATTATCTCCTGACCAGTGCATGGGATAGCGCTGAGATCCGGAGTAAGCGCTGCGAGCCCAGATAACAGCGTTATTTTCACCCAAGGTGTCTTTTGTTATTTCGTATACCGCCTTGTTGTAGAGCAGGGGATATAGATTGTGCATGGACCTTCCATCATGCTCTTTGAATTTCATAGGAGGCTCAATGCCCTCGCCAAAATCCGCCTTGATGGCAGATGCGCCCATTTTAAGAAGTTTTTGTAATTTTTCTTTATACCATGTAACCCCATGTGGGTTGGAAAGATCAATGGGAGCAGCCTCAAACACAAAGAAAAATGCAAACGGTCCATTGTTTTTGGCAACAGCTTTTTTTTTCTTTGCATCTTTATATATCTTTGTTTTTTTCATCACATACGGGCACTGCCAGAGAGAGATTCTGAACCCCATATCTTTTGCATCTTTGAACATCTTTTCAGGATCGGGAAAACGCTTCTTGTCGAATTCCCAATCACAAAGCCAGTCTTTTTCAAACCAGCCAGTGTCGATATGGATCACATCGCTTGGAAATTTCATGTCGCGCAAGCGCTGGGCTACCTGCATAACCTGTTTTTGCGAAAAATAGCTGATGCGTGATATCCATGTTCCGAATGACCATTTTGGAGGAACAGTTCCTTTGCCTGTAAGATCTGTATAGTTATCGAGGATGTTTGTAAAAGAAGGGCCGTAGAAAAAATAGTAATCGATAGATTCTCCTTCAATTGCGATTTGATTTTTGCAGAGTTCTCTGCTGCCTACCCAGAAGGTGATTGGTCTGCTCTCATTCACGAATACACCATAGCCGCGCGTGCTCATGAAAAACGGTATGTGTTTGTAAACGCGGCCCGACGTGTTTCCATACCCTTCGATATGCCAGAAGCCAATGGTCTGTCCCACCTTGTTAATAGGCCCGAATTGTTCGCCAAGCCCGTATATTGCCTCGCCCGGATAGAGCACAAATGATTCGACCCCATACCAGCGTTTATTCTTTTTGTCCCATACAAATCCAAGCGGAAATGCATCCATTGCATTCGGGAATTCATTTTTGGTCTTTGATCCGGATTCAGTGATCAGCTTTCCATCTTTATCAAAGATCTCAATGCGGAAATCTTTTTTGTAAATATCCAGTTTAAGTTTTGATGTGGTCAGAGAATATTTTTCGTTGTTTTCACTCAGTAAAACTTTCAGGTTTGCATCCCTGATATCCTTGGCAAGCATAGGAGTGTTGTTCTCAGGTACTGAATGGCCGGGTGCCAGCCTGATCCTGTAGGCATCTTCTTTAAGGAAATCGAGATTCAGGCACATTTCATTATATTTTGTTTTTTCATTTACCACATATGTATGCGCATATGTGATGTTCTGGTCGATCACGCGGAAGATGTTGTAGCCTTTTGCGGAAAAGATGAAAGAGTTCCCTGATTGCTCCTTTAGCTCAATTTGCAGAATGCAGTTTGATTTTTTTGTTTCAAAGGCTTTTTTAAGGAACGAGAATGCAGTAGTAATGGGCGTAGCATTGATGTCCAGAGGATGATCGGTATAACCGAAGAAGACATTGGGGTTAAGCTCACCAAGTTTATTTTTCACAAAAGGATATTTTATGCGGTTTTTCAAAAAGACCCACATGCCTTTTACCTTGCTTATAGAGACAAGCATTGTCTCATCGATTTGCTCATATTGTTTGGTCTTTTTAGATCCCATTGCATTCTCCCTTATTAAAATGTTCCCTAATCGTAGATATTTTTTCTGCTATTATGAGTTGAACTCATGAAGAGCCTGGAAAAAGGCATCCACATTAGCTATTGGAATGCCGGGTGGCATATCGCAGCCAGACGAAAGAACAAAATTTTTGAAAGACCTCATGTCTTCAAGCAGTGTTCTAACTTTTTCTTTCACATCATCAACAGTACCAATTCGGAAAATACCTGCAGGGTCTATGTTCCCAAAGGCAACACGGTCAGCAGGAACCTGAGGCAGAAT
>JAGVNP010000213.1 GCA_020053185.1 Deltaproteobacteria bacterium
GATGTCTGCAGGCATATTCTTTATAAGCTTGCCTTTTGATTTATAGGCTGTTGCAACCTTTATGGTTTCAAAACCTGAGAGCACATCAAGCTTGGTTATTGCAAGGCATGAAATACCGCTCAGTCTGATCGCATACCGCATGGCAACGAGATCCAGCCATCCGCACCGTCTTGGTCTTCCTGTTGTTGCGCCATATTCTCCGCCAAATGCCCTGAGCTGCTCGCCTGTGTCATCTTTGAGTTCAGTGGGGAAAGGACCTTCGCCTACTCTGGTAGTGTAGGCCTTGCATATGCCGATGACATTAGTAATCTTTGTCGGGCCAACTCCTACACCTGTGCAAGCCCCGCCTCCGATTGTGCTGGAAGAGGTAACAAAAGGGTATGTTCCATGGTCGATGTCCAGATTTGTGCCTTGAGCACCTTCAAACAGGACATTTTTCTTCTCTGCGATTGCCTTGTCTACCAGCATAGATGCATCCGCAACAAACGGCTTTATCTTTTCGCCAAAAGCCAGATACTGCTCGAATATGCTTTTTTTATCAATGCATTTTACCTTGAGTACCTTGGTGATATAATCATGTTTCTCATCAAATATGGAATCCAGTTTTTTCTTGAAAAGGTCTTTGTTGATGATGTCAATCACCCGTATGCCGGTGCGGCGGATTTTGTCTTCATAGGCAGGGCCTATACCGCGGCCTGTCGTGCCCAGGCGGCCTGCATCCCTGGCATGATCGATAATCTTATGATACGGCATTATGACATGTGCTCTGGGGCTGATTACAAGTGATTTGGGAGTAACGGAAGACCCTCTCTTTTTGAGACCGTTGATCTCTTCGAGCAGGACTTCCGGATCAATAACTACGCCTGAGCCAATGATGCAAAGTTTGTTTTTATGGAGAATCCCGGAGGGAATAAGATGCAGGACAATCTTATTGTCACCTACTACAAGGGTATGTCCTGCATTGTTGCCTCCCTGAAATCTTGTTACAAGGTCAGCATTTTCAGTTAAGAGGTCAACGATCTTTCCCTTGCCCTCATCGCCCCACTGGCTTCCTACTACTACTAAACACGACATAGTTTACTCCCCAAATAATTTCTTTTAGATAACCACCTTTGTGACTGTTATTGTATTGGGCACCTGGCGCAGTTTTTCGATCACGCCGTTTGCCACATCAGAATCAACATTGATGATTATGATTGCAGTTCCCTGCTCCTTGTCTCTTCCGAGGAAGAGCCTGGCAATATTGATTTTTTCTTTGCCCAAGGTAGCCCCGATGTTGCCTACTGTTCCTGGCAGGTCTTTGTTGTAGATCACGAGCATGTTTCCTTCAGGAATCACTTCGATGGAATAGTTGTCGATCTCTACAAACCGCAGATCGTTTGCTTTGAACACTGAGCCTGCAAGATATCTCGAACCGGAATCAAGCTGCACAGTAACACTGATTTTGTTGGTAAATATATCTTCTTTTGTAGAGTGCGATTCAACCACTGCAATGCCTCTTTCCTTTGCGATCACAGGGGCATTTACATAGTTTACCTCAGAGACGATTGCAGAAAAGAAACCTTTAAGAAGGGCCACGGTCACTGGCTTGGTGTCGAGTTCGGCAACTGAGCCGCTGTAATTTATGGTGATCTTTTCTATCCTTCCTGTAATAACCTGCCCAAC
Organism: Deltaproteobacteria bacterium; assembly: GCA_020053185.1. Lineage (GTDB taxonomy): Bacteria > Desulfobacterota > Desulfomonilia > UBA1062 > UBA1062 > JAGVNP01. The sequence continues at coordinate 1,666 of JAGVNP010000213.1, forward strand.
GAATGTCCCCATTTTTTCCGCGAGTTCGATGTAGGGCTTTACCTTTGGGAGCATTTCAGGGCCTACAGACGGGGTATTGACTGCATTTCTGATAACCCCGTTTTTGAGGTAATCAACAATCTGGTCTGCGATTGCCAATGCAACATTTTCCTGTGCCTCTTCAGTTGATGCACCAAGATGCGGGGTGCATATGATCTTCGGATGTTTAATAACAGTCCAGTCTTCCGGCGGCTCTTTTACGAACACATCGATTGCAGCGCCTGCTACCTTTCCTGAATCAAGCGCTTCGATAAGAGCCTGTTCCTCAACGATGCCGCCGCGTGCACAATTGATGACCATTACGCCTTTTTTCATCTTGTCAAAGGCGGCTTTCCCTATCAGACCTTTTGTCTCTTTTGAGCCTGGGGTGTGCACGGTGATATAGTCTGCGCGTTTGTAGATCTCATCAAGCTCGGCAAGCTCGATACCGCGCTGTTCTGCAACCTCTTTGGAGATAAATGGATCATAGGCGATCACATTCATCTTAAGTCCTTGAGCCAGCGATGCAACCACAGAGCCGACCTTGCCCAGGCCGATCACGCCAATGGTTTTATTATATACCTCTCTGCCTGAAAAACTTTTCTTGTCCCATTTTTCTTTTTTCATGCTTGCATCTGCCTGAGGTATATGTCTGGTCAGCGCCATCATCATGGCAATTGCATGCTCTGCTGTGGTTACGGTATTGCCGCCAGGAGTGTTCATTACCACGATGCCGCGTTTGCTGGCAGCCTCGGAATCGATATTATCTACCCCGGCTCCGGCGCGGCCAATTACTTTAAGATTATTGGCAGCAGAGATAATATCTGCTGTTGCCTTGGTAGCTGATCTAACCACAAGGCCGTCATATTGACCAATGATGCCTTTGAGTTCTTCAGGAGAGAGTCCTGTTTTTACATCTACCTCAAAACCACCGTCTTTAAGTATTTTAACCCCTTGATCTGAAAGCTTGTCACTGACTAGTATTTTCAAAGTTCGGTCCCCCTTATTTTTGGAAGTGGTTATACGAAAACCCAAGAACTTCTAACAAATGGATTTATGCATGTCAACAATCAAGCCTAAGTTAAAAATCTGGGTCAAAAGCCTAAGAAAAATGTCATTGGGTAAAGGCGACCCCCTTGGCCCCCATCATCTGCCTATGAAAATCATCCTTTAGGCGGAATCCCTGAAAAAACCAAGGCCGCTTAGGCGGAATCTCAGACATGGGCCTGGGATGCCTGTGATCTTACTGATGCGTCTCCGGATTGCTTAGGAAATTTTCCCTGAATAGGAGCATAAAAGGCTTTGATTATCTCCATGTCGGTCTGGATATCGCCGGTTGGGTACAGCATTGGGCCAAATCCACCCTTTTTCTGCTGGTAATCGAGAAATCCCAGAGCTATGGGAACACCTGCGCCATAGGCGATGTGGTAAAACCCGGTCTTCCAATATGTGACCTTGCCACGGGTGCCCTCGGGAGGGATTGTGATCACCAGGTTTTCGTTTTTCTGAAATGCCTGTATTGTTTGGTTTACCATATCATTCGCCGTGTTTCTTTCGATAGGGATACCGCCCAGCCATTTCATGATGGAACCAAAGGGCCGCTTGAACAAACTATCCTTGCCGAACCAGTACACCTTGATTCCGAAAGAGAAAGCAAGGAACATGGTTATCGGCATATCCCAATTGGAGGTGTGAGGCGCAGCAATCAACACGTAGCTGGATTCTTCCGGACGAGTCCCCTCTTTTTGCCAGCCGATGAGTTTTAGGACAAGTTGTGAGGATCGGGTGAGAAAAGATCCTAATATGGGGTTATCAAAAATCGTAGCGTGCATAATTGTTGTCTTCCTCCATGATTGTTTTATGTTGTGCAGTTCCCCTTAGCATAAAAACAAAGGCGCCTTTGTTAAAGTAATGTAAAAGATGGGCAGATGGTAAGGGGGAAAATCGTGCATTTGCTTAAACACAAGCAAGCCCAGTAAATCGATTTTTTGTCTTGATAAGACATCTTGGGCTCAGATATACTTTTTAAATATTAAGGATGGTATTTGCATGATCGTGATTGATGATGGAAAGATGTGCGATATATGCGGGATGCAAACCGCAATCATTCTCTGCGACGGTTGTGGGAAGCCGCTTTGCAAAGAATGTCGGCATTTTGATCTGTGGTCATATGGCTGCGGCCACATCGATCCAAAGGTGTTCTGCTTAACCTGTCTGAACGATATAGAAATCAATCCCTGGGGCGGGAAGAGGCTGTAACTTTCAACTTGTCACTAGTACCATGTAACATTATATCTTTCGTATTTATAGAGAATGTGATATCTTTGTGGCAACTTAATGAAGGAGGTTGTCATGTCACCGAGATATCGA
>JAGVNP010000200.1 GCA_020053185.1 Deltaproteobacteria bacterium
CACACTTTTTGCTCAAGCCCTGCAGGATGCCAAGACTATTATCTGGAATGGGCCTATGGGGGTCTTTGAGATGGACGCCTTTAGCAGGGGGACGTTTGCAATGGTAAGTCATGTTGCCAATTCTTATGCACTGACTATTGTTGGTGGTGGGGACACAGATGTGGCTGTCAACAAGGCTGGAGAATTAAACAAGATGTCTTACATATCCACTGGTGGAGGCGCCTTTATAGATTTGTTGGAGGGCAGGCCCCTCCCGGGGATCGAGGCATTGAAAGAGTAAGCGATCAGGAATCAGCACTCAGCCATCAGCAAGGTTAGGAGTTTTTGCTGAAAGCTGACGGCTATAGGCCGAACACTTGTCCTGGAGGTTGGGTTTAACAGTGCGAAAAGCAGTTATTGCCGGAAATTGGAAGATGAATAAGACCGTTTCTGAGTCGGTCGAGTTAATATCCGATCTCAAGAGTCTAATAGCAGATGTTATAGATGTGGAGATTGTGGTTGCTCCGCCCTTTTTAGCAATCTATCATGTTGCCCAGGAGGTAAAAGGTCTCAATATCCACGTTTCAGCTCAGGATGTATTCTGGGAGGAAGAAGGGGCATATACAGGCGCTGTGTCTTCAAAAATGCTGTCAGACGTTGGATGTGAGTATGTCATTATCGGTCATTCTGAACGCAGGCAGTACTTTGGTGAAACCGATGAGACTGTCAATAAAAAAATACAGAGTTCCCTGCAGCATGGTCTAACACCTATTTTTTGCGTCGGGGAGACCCTTCAACAGAGAGAGGCAGGAGAGACTTTTAGTATAATTGAAACACAGGTTAGGAGAGGCCTGTCCGGTCTTTCTGCTTCAGATATGGAAGATGTAATCATTGCCTATGAGCCTGTATGGGCTATTGGCACAGGCAGGACAGCAACCGGTGAGCAGGCTGAAGAGGTTCACAGTTTTATAAGAAAGCTTTTAAAGGAAATTTATAAAGATACCGCAGATAGTATAAGAATCCTGTATGGCGGAAGTGTAAAACCCGATAATATAGATGGACTGATGACCAAGCCGAATATAGATGGGGCGTTAGTCGGGGGGGCAAGTTTGAAGGCTGATGATTTTGCAAGGATTGTAAAGTATCAAAGGTAAGACTTCTGAATATCTCTGAAACCATAGTCAAATAATGCTATCGCAAATCTCCCTTGTCAATAATTAAGTATTGTGCCCGTAATTTGCAAGCATCAACGAAAAAGCAACATTTCAGTACAGATTGCCTGTCCCTGTCATGTCCCTTTGGTTATTATCGTTAGCACTACCTACTGCCCCTATTTTTCAGTCATCACCCAGATGCCATCCCACTGTTGCGGGGGATTAGCAGTCAATGCCCGGCATTTATCGGCATAGACCTTTGCCGGAGTATCGACCTTGCTGATTACCTCAAAGCTGGTCAAGGCTGCTTTGAAGTCGCCTCCGTAAAATTTCTCCAGTCCCTCAGCAAATGTCCGCAAGACCTCTGCTTTAGCTTCATAATCATCCTTAAACATTGGCTCATAGACGCGGACAGGTTCTGCGCGTCCGACAACGCGCACCCGCGAAAGCTCCCGCGCTGCAAATTCATCATGGATATGGGCCAGGGTATATTCCGACATCATCGCGTAAGTGCCGAATTGCTTATTGATTCCTTCGAGACGAGAGGCAAGGTTGCCGGCATCGCCAAGGAAGGTATAGTCGAAACGCTGGCTTGATCCCATGTTACCTACAACGACTGTTCCGGTGTTGATGCCGATGCGGGCATAAATGTCCCTGCCGACGCGTTCCTTGAATACCGGACGGAGTTCAATCAGTTTCCTGCCGCACCTCAGCGCTGCTCTGATGGCACGGATAGCATGGTCCGGCACATCGAGCGGGGCATTCCAGAAGGCGATAATGGCATCGCCTTCATATTTGTCGATCGTACCTCCTTCAGAAAGAATAATGTCGGTCATGGCAGTCAGATAGTCGTTAAGGAGGGCAGTAAGCTCCTGAGGACTGAGACGCTCAGAGATACTTGTAAATCCCTGCACGTCGGAAAAAAATATACTCAACTCTCGCACTTCACCGCCCAAGGTTAATTTATCCGGATTTTCCACCAGGCGTTCGATAACAGCAGGACTCAAGTATTGTTTAAATGCATTTTTTATATATCGTTTCTGCCTTCCTTCGAGGGTATAGTTGACAACAATGGCTGCAGCAATGGAAAAAAATGCACCTGTAGAAGGAACGGCGACGGGAAACCAGTAATTCTCAGTGTAAAAAAGGCAGCCGAGAATAAAAGGAACCGTCAGGAATAGCAGGGAGGCGACGGCATCATGCAGGCCTTTAGCCAGCAGACGGATAGATATCCCCGCAGTTAGGGAGAGAGCAATGGTGAACAACAGTACAATGAACAACGAAACTTCCTGCATGAAATCTCCAGAAAGCAGGTTATCGAGGATGGTGGCGTGCAATTCCACTCCCGGGTAATCGCGCTGGAGAGGCGTTGGGCGGAGGTCCTTGAAGCCAGGCGCGGTTACCCCCAGGAACACATAGGCATCCTTAAATACTGACAGATCCATGCCGATAGCTTTTCCTTCCATGATCCGCAGGCCCGCCTGCAAGACCGCAGCGGCGTTGACGGCTTTATGCGTCTGACTTTTGCCGCGATAGCGCATGATAACATTGCCATTTTTATCCAACGGAACTTGGTGTGAACCAAGCTTAAGCATTGTATCTCTTATTCCGATAGAGGCATCCGGATTAGCACCGAGATATGCAGCCAGACCTAAGGAAGGGACGAAGCGGTTATCGAAGACATGAAAAGGTACGGCCCGGCGGATGATGGCATCGGCGTCCTGCCGCGTTATCATCACGCTGCCCAAGATGGCCGCGTTGGCGGCAACTTGCCGGACGGGGAAGGAGGCGCGGGTTTTAACTGCATTAAGGCCTTTGGACGTTGCCAGGTAATCCTTCAGCCCGGTTATCGTGAAATTGTTTATCTTAAAACCGGGGTCCCAGGTTGTGCCCAAACCCTGCTCATTGCTCAGATTAAGGGTACCAATGAAATTTTTTGTTGATGCAATTGCTTGTCCAAAAGATTCATCGTCGTCAACACCGGCAAAAGAGGATTCTGTGAAGATAAGATCGAAAGCAACAGCCTTCGCGCCACCCTCCTTCAAAGCGGCCAGGATCGGGTTATAGAGCTGCCGCGGCCAAGGCCAGGAAAGCGGCACCTGCAGGGTGTCTTTGGCCCAGTCCAGACTGGTCTGGTCGATCATGATCACTCGAATCTGATCGCTCGCCCGCCCGGGAGCGGCATAGAGCTTGGCGCGCAAGTCCCAAGTTATGTTTTCCAGCCAGTTGAGATTGCCTGAGAAATAAAACATTAAGACCAGAGCGGCCGAGACAAATCCTATGAGGATACCGTGCATTAGCTTTCTTTTCATTGGTAAATATCCATTATTAAATGCCACTCATGACCTGACTGAATCGTGTTTTGCGGACGATTGGTTCCCCTCTGGACCCAAAACCTTTCAGCAGCGGCTCGATATTTTGCAGCCGATTCGCCGGAGTCGGATGCGTTTTTCCAAATCCGCCGACACTGGAACCGAGTTGCTCATTCATCTGTTCCAGCATCTCTTTAAGGGCTGTGGGATTGTAACCGACTCTTTTAAGTATCATTATGGCTGTATTATCGGCTTCATATTCCTGGCTGCTTTGGTACCCATTATCGACCATCGTCTTCATGATATCTCCGACTGTTCCATCGAATATTTCGGCAGCCTGGGCAAGCTGCTCCCCTCCCAGATTTTTTGCCATTTCAACTCCCACAATTTTACCCAAAGAGGTGTATCGGCTTCCGCGAATTGCACCCATGCCGTGACCAAGCTGCACGTGGCCAATTTCATGGGCTAAAACCGACGCCAAAGCATCCTCTGATTTGCAACAACGCAGGAGGCCGCGTGACACAAGAATCAAGCCGCCCGGTGTTGCAAAAGCATTTATTTCGTCAGTGTCCAGGATCAGAAAATGATAACCTTTGAATGTCTCCGGTTTGTCTGAGGCACGAGCCACTGTCTGACCGACCAGATTTATGTACTGGTTTGGACCCATATTCTGGTAGGCCTTATACTTGGACAAAATATTAGCCGCAATGGTCCTGCCGATGTAGTACTCATTTTCGGGTGTAAATTCCTCGAAGGCTTTACTCGCAGCCTTAGAAGCTTTTTTTATCGATTCAGCTTGCTTGCTGCTAATTGTGCCCGTCATCGTGGCTATATCGGCACCTGCTTTAGTAACAGCCTCCATCGTTTGACATCCCTGAAGGATAGACAAGAGCGACGGCATCAGGAGCAATAAAAAAAAGTATCTGAATGGGCGTCTCATTGTTCACCTCCTTCCTCAGGTTTAACCTGCCCCTCTTTAAGGAAGGCGACACTTTGCTCAAGTGAAATTTTGATCTTTTCCATTTTATCCACCCAGGTGAAAACGATCTCTTTGTTCTTTTGCCTGTAAGCCTGCTCGATCTGTTCGGTAAAACCCTTTTCAGCGGCACTCAGTTCGCCCGCCGATACCGAGGTCGGAGCGTTCTTGCCGCCGGACTTTGGGGCCAGTTTCGTACTCGTAAGAGCAGAAATATGAATCCAACCGGTAGCATTGTTCCTGGCGGTATAAGCTTTCACCCAGGCTCCTTTTGAATCGATGATTTTCACCCGATCGGCATAGTTAACGTTAGTAACGACAGAACCATAATACGCAGGATTGGAACGCAATTGCGCACGGTCAACCTGAATGCTCATCTCCTTTTCCATTGCCGTGAAGGCCGTATTAATCAAAAAGGCAACCGGCATCAACAGCATCATAGCAATAAGAACACGCTTCATGATTTAATACCTCCTGTTGAACCTGCACTACATCGGGGCAGGCTTGAAATTTTCTGACATTCCATCGAACGAGCTTTGTATTACACACTAATGAAGTAAAGTTTCCATTTCCGCATGATAGATACTGCAATAACAAAATATCACTTCACTCATAGAAAAAATTGGTTCTTTCGTAAAAAAGTTGAAATAGGTTGTCCTGTACAGATTTTTAAAAAAAATTTAAAGAAGAGTGAGGTAGGTGTCAAGAAAAAAGAACCGTTATATCCACGTAATCTGCTTCAAACTCTAAGCCTTGCTTCAACTGAAACAGAAAAAACCAGGACATTGGAAGCCATTAAACCTTTGGGGACGTTGTTTAACCTAATACGACCAGCATTAAACAAAAAAAGTCGCCCTTTCTCGTTGCTCCTGTAATCTCAGGAATTAAGAAAAGACGCCCTCATAATCACCCCTCTGTTATTAGGGTTTACAAACTTATATCTGTCATTCAACCATTCACTTACCTATACCTCAATTATTAAATGGAGTCTAGTTTTTTTCGCTTGGAGAGGTTGGAAATCGCTTTTCAGGATAAAGAAAAAGGGGTCAGATTTTCATCTAACCCCTTTTGTTTTTATTGGTAGCGGGGAGTGGATTTGAACCACTGACCTTCGGGTTATGAGCCCGACGAGCTACCAGACTGCTCCACCCCGCGATAGAATGCTATAATATAAAATAACCCGGCTGGTTGTCAAGACTTATTTAGTTTTTTCGTAAGAAAAAGGGCAACAGCTTGTATCCATCCTCAATAAACAAATTGTTTATCCTGGCTGATTTTTCATTAAAGCCCATATCCTTTGAGGGTTGAGTTTCTTTATCGTCGGATGAGAAAATAGCAAATGGTACAGGATCAGGTGTATGGCTCATTACCGATAAAGGGGTAGAGTGGTCCGGTAAAACCATTATCCTGTAGTCTTGAAATTTATTTATGTTATCCAAAATCGTTCCAACAACCTCTTTATCGAAACGTTCAATGGCTATTAATTTGTTTTTAAGATCACCGCTGTGAGAGGCTTCATCAGGCGCCTCTACATGAAGATATACAAAATCTCTTTTCTCCAGTGCTCTAAGAGCATAGTTTGCCTTTCCCCTGTAATTGGTGTCAAGGTATCCGGTAGCACCGGGGACATCAATGACCTCTAATCCTGCGTAGATGCCGATTCCTTTGATCAAATCGACGGCCGAGATCACCGAACCTGTAATACGGTATCTTTCTAATAAAGTCGGCATCTTTGGTGCCCTACCCTGCCCCCATAGCCATATGGAGTTTGCCGGCTTCTTAGAATTTTTGATCCTTATCTTATTGATATTGCTGCTTTCAAGAATAGTCTGGGAATCATTCATCAATTGAAGAATTTGTTTTTCCCCTTTGCCTTTTGGCAGATACGGGTCTATGGCTTTTCCAGAAATATCATGGGGAGGGGTCATATTGAGTTCTTCCTGTCCATTCTTCCAAATCATAAGGTGACGGTAGCTGACTCCAGGGTAAAACTTGATCTTATTTGTTCCCAGCTCTTGATCAATCTCATGGATGATTTCTTTTGCCTCTTCTGTAGATATGTGACCTGCACTGTAATCATCCATATATGTCTTGCCATCTCTAACCGAGAGAGTTACAAGATTACACCTGAAGGCCACATCTTCCGGGCCAAGTATCAAACCCATACTGGCAGCTTCTAAAGGTCCCCTGCCAGTATAGTGCTTTTCAGGATCATAGCCAAGGATAGACAGGCTCGCAATATCGCTGCCAGGAGAGACCCCCTGAGGTATGGTCCTTACCATGCCAAGCTTTCCCTTTTGAGCTATTATATTCATGTTTGGTATGTCGGCTACCTCAAGAGGTGTTCTGCCTCCAAGTTCTGGAACAGGATAGTCTGCCATTCCATCGCCGATTAGTATGATATATTTCATCTCATTGTCCCACTCGGGGAATCGGAGAAAAACCCTCGTTTTCAGGTGAAGACTTTAGTTTGATCTTTTTTGGGCCACAAGGGTTCAAGGGGTCCAGGATTCAAGGGTTCAAGGATAAGAATGGATAGCTGTTTTCACTTGACCCCTTGACTCCTCGAATCCTGGGCCACTCAAGCCATCCCGACAAGTCGGGATGGTAGTTGACTTAAAGCTCTAGTATTTCTAATATCTTATCTAACTTTGGCGGGAGTGTTAAGGGTTTGTCCGATATCTTTATGGCACTTTCCGGGTCTTTCAGGCCATGCCCTGTTAATGTGCAGACAATACTGTCTCCCTTGTTGAAGTAACCTTCTTTATTTAATTTGATAACCCCGGCCACCGAGGCTGCCGATG
>JAGVNP010000320.1 GCA_020053185.1 Deltaproteobacteria bacterium
AAAAAAAATAAAAAAATTTTGATGTTTATATCTTTCCGCCTGTGCTGGTCATGCTTAATGTGCCGTGTTTGACGCCTTTTATTGACCGAAGCGTATCAGCCAGTTTCTGCAGATCCCTGGCAATGCCCTTTACTGCAATGATCTCCAGGCAATTGTGATGATCCAAATGTACATGCTGGGTAGAGATGATGAGTTTTTGAAAATCGTGCTGTATTTCAATGACTTTTGTGAGCAGCTCCCGCTTATGATGATCGTAGACAAGGATGACTGCTCCTGCAACTTCCTCGTCTTCCTGCCACTCTTTTTTGATAAGCTCTTGCCTGATAAGATCGCGCAAGGCCTCAGATCGGTTCGTATAGCTCTTCTTTTTCATAAGAAGATCGAACTTATCTAGAAGCTCTTTTTCTAATGAAACTCCGAATCGTACCAAGTCTGACATTTGTCCCCGCCTGTTATTTTAGGGGCTAAAATAGCACGGCAAGGGGGAAGGGACAAGATGAAAGGTGGAGGAGGCACAGAGAGGAAGAAACGAGTGTTTGATTGGTCATATTTGTTTATTTGGTTAAATGGGCGCTGGTAGAACAGCGCAACAAAAAAACAACTCAACCAATTAAACCAATATAACCAATACAACAACCTGAAGTGTAACCTGATAATTTCATTGACTTGTGATTTCTATTATAGTAGCCCATATTGCACTCGATTCCAGGGAGTTTTTCATTGAAATAATCCCGTGGAAATACAAAGAAAAACAACGGAGGATTGCACATGTCAAGACGCTGTGACATATGTGGAAAAGGAACACAGACTGGCCACAATGTGAGCCATGCGAATAATAAGACAAAGAAAGTATGGTTGCCTAATCTCCAGAAGATAAGGGTTGAAACACCTCACGGGACAAAGAGGCTGAGCGTATGCACTCAGTGTATTAAATCCGGGGCTGTGAAAAAGCCGAGTGTCTCTGTAAAGGCAGCTTAGAAAGTCTGCGACCTTTCTATACCATATATTCCTTTAAGCCCTTGTAGCTTTGAAAAAAGCAGCGAGAGTTCCTGAAGATTTTTTACCAGTACGCGAAATACGCACCTGGAGCTTCCGTCTGCAAGCGATTGGGTGCTCGTCTTTGAGATGTTTACATTCTGAGCGCCTATTACAGCAGTGATTGAGCCAAGCATGCCGGGCTTATCATCGCAGGACACAGAAAACTCTATCTCATGGGTCTCGGCTATTGAGGTGTCCCACTCAACAGGAATTAACCGCTGCTGATCCATATCAGACACATAAGCACAGCCTACCCTGTGTACAGTGATTCCTTTTCCCCTCGAAATGAATCCAACCACCTCATCACCCGGCAATGGCCTGCAGCATCTCCCGAATTTTACCAGCAGGTCTTCTATTCCTTTTACTGTTATACCGCCTGAGGCAAGTTTTTTTTCTGGTTCTTTTTTAGGTTCATCCTTGACTTCATCAGGGATAATTTTGTGGATGATCTGATGTGTGGAAATCTTTCCAAAACCTACGGCTGCGAACAATTCATCCTTATTTTTGAGTGAAAAGCTTGCCGCAAGCTTGTCAAGATTGAGTTCTTTTAATGTCTTCTGGAGAGCAGGGGAATGGGATGATTTTAGGGTTTTCTCAACGAGTTCTCTTCCCAGGGTAATACTCTGCTCTCTTTCCTGAGCTATGATCCATGCCCTGATCTTGTTTTTCGCTCGCGTGGTTTTTGCAATCCTGAGCCAGTCCTTGCTGGGATGCTGTTTTGCAGACTTGAGAATTTCTATCACATCCCCGCTCTTCAATGTATACTTGAGCGGAACAATCTGTCCGTTTACCTTTGCGCCCATGCATTGATGGCCAAGCCCGGTATGCACAGAATAGGCAAAGTCCAGAGGGGTTGAGCCTTTTGGCAGACGCATTACATCACCCTGCGGTGTAAACACATATACTTCATCAGGATAGAGATCGACCTTTACGCTCTGTAGAAATTCTTTTGGATCTTTCAGCTCTGTCTGCCATTCAAGGAGCTGTCTGAGCCATGCAAATGTTTTTTCATCTTCTTTGTCTACTTTCCCCTTTTCCTTATACCGCCAGTGGGCTGCGATACCCTCGTTTGCGATATTGTCCATCTCCTGGGTTCGTATCTGCACTTCTATGCGTTCGCCTTGGGGAATGATAACTGTGGTGTGGAGCGACTGGTACATGTTCTGTTTTGGCATGGCAATGTAGTCTTTGAACCTGAACTGTATGGGTTTCCACATTGCATGGATGACGCCAAGGGCCTTGTAGCACTCTTCCACTGTATTGAGGATGATACGTATTCCAAGGATATCATATACGTTTTCAAAGTCGATGTTCTGCGAGTTAAGCTTTCTATAAACACTGTAGACATCTTTTATCCTGCTGATCACCTTTCCTTTTAGTCCCACCTTTTCGAGTTCAGTGACCACCAGATTCATCATGTCCTTAAGAAGAGCCTCTTTTTCCTTTGCTTTTGTGTCCAGGCCTGCTTTGAGTTTTGTATATGTTTCCGAATTAAGATATTTGAAGCTCAGGCCTTCAAGCTCGGTTTTAATTATGTATATACCAAGTCTGCTTGCAAGCGGGGCATAGATATCTAAAGTTTCTTTCGCAATCCTCTGCTGGGCCGCGACACTATGAAATTCAAGGGTGCGCATATTGTGAAGCCGGTCGGCGAGCTTTATCAGCAATACCCGCAAGTCCTTGTTCATGGCGAGAAGCATCTTTCTGAAATTCTCTGCCTGCTCTTCTTCTTTGGACTTGAAATGAATCTTGCTGATCTTCGTAAGGCCGTCTACTAGAGCGCTGATCTCTTCACCGAACTCATTTTTGATGTCATCAACCGTGGTGAGGCTGTCCTCTACAGTATCGTGTAGCAGACCCGCAGCAATGGAGGCTGTATCGAGCTGCATCTTTGCGATCATCCATGCCACCATCAAAGGATGGTTAAGGTAGGGCTCTCCGCTTAACCTTGTTTGACCCTGATGTATTCTCGCTGAAAAGACGTACGCCTTTTCAATCATTCGTGTGTCTGCATCAGGGATATATGCAGACACCTCATCGAGGATGTCATTGATCCTTATTCTCAAAGATTAATGTGCTTCTCCTTTAGCACTTTTTTGCAATATTCAATTACACTGTCTTTCGAAATTTTTTCTGTCACCTTGGTCGTTCTTTCTCTTATTTCAACAGCGCCTTCTTTAAGAGTTTTGGGGCCTATTGTGATCCTATAAGGAACGCCGATGAGATCGGCATCCTTGAATTTCACTCCCGGCCTTTCATCTCTATCGTCAAAGAGAGCCGGAATATTTAAGGCTTTAAGCCCTTCATAAATTGCGGTTGCAGTATCCATCACTTCCTGGGATTTTACATCGATTGGCAGTATCAGGAACGGGTAGGGTGCCATGCTTACAGGCAAGATTATTCCGTCGTCATCGTGACACTGCTCTATGAGAGCTGCAACTGTGCGGCTTATACCTATGCCGTAGCAGCCCATGATAATGAGCTGCTGTTTTCCGGTTTCATCCAGGAATGTAGCATTCATGGATTTGGAGTATTTTGTGCCTAGCTTGAATACATGGCCAAGCTCGATCCCGTGTATCATCTCAAATGTCCCTTGTTTGCATCTCGGGCACAGATCGCCAGCTTCTGCATTCCGAATGTCATCGATTGCAGATATCTTTACATCTCTGGATAGCCATACGTTTTTGAGATGATGGTTTAACTCATTTGCACCAGAGACAAACGGGCCGTTTGTTACAAGCCCCATGTCTGCAATGATTTTTATATTGAGTCCAACAGGCCCTGCAAATCCGCGGGGTGCTTTTGTGGCGGATTCAATAGTTGTTTCATCTGCAAGTTCAAGGGTATCACAGCCGAGAGCTTTTTTGAGCTTGATCTCGTTTATCTCATGATCGCCCCTTACAAGAGCTGCAATTACCCCGGCATCCGTGGTGTAAATAAGGGTCTTTACAATATCCTGCGGCCTTACCTTAAGAAAGTTTGCAACCTCTTCCACGGTCTTTACTTGCGGGGTATGCACCTTTTCAGGTTTTCCGCTTGGAGCATCAGCCATTTTCAGAGAGTCTGGTCGCACAATCTCTGCTTTTTCAATGTTTGCTGCATACTGACACTTGGTGCAGCTCAAGATCACATCTTCTCCTGTATCTGCAAGCGCCATGAACTCATGGGAAAAACTTCCACCAATGGTGCCGGTATCTGCCTCGACTGCCTTGAATTTCAAACCGCAGCGCGTAAAAATGCGCTCATAAGCTGTTTGCATGGCATGATAATTTTTCTCTGCACCTTTTTCATCTACATCAAACGAGTAGGCATCTTTCATGATGAATTCGCGCGCCCTGATCACACCAAACCTCGGCCGCATCTCATCCCTGAATTTTGTCTGTATCTGATAGAGATTCAATGGCAGATCGCGGTAGGATCTCACCTCATTTCGCACCAGATCAGTAATGATTTCTTCATGCGTAGGGCCAATGGCAAATTGCGCACCCTTCCTATCCTTGAAGCGCAAAAGCTCTTTTCCGTAAAAATCCCATCTTCCGCTTTCTTCCCATAGCTCAGCAGGCTGCACTCCAGGGAGCAGAACCTCCTGCGCACCAGATTTGTTCATCTCTTCCCGCACGATTGCTTCGACTTTACGTAAAATAGCGAGGCCGTACGGCAGATAGGAATAGATGCCGGAAGACACTTTTCTGATCATTCCGGCTCTCAGCATCAGTTTATGGCTTGTCACCTCAGCATCTTTGGGATCTTCCTTGAGTGTGTGAAGAAACATGGACGATATTTTCATTTATACATCTCCTTTGATATGTTCCAGAAGTGTGCGCACGATTTCCGATTGATTGATGCGCTTGATTGGCTTGCCGTGTGCGAACAGCACAGCGCCTTTTTTGTCGCATGCAATGCCGATATCAGCCTGCTTTGCCTCTCCAGGGCCATTGACTACGCATCCCATTATTGCGACTACCATATGTTTTTTTATACCTGATGTGGCATCTTCTATTTCTGAGGCAATGGATGAGATATCAGCGTGTGACCTAGCGCACATTGGGCATGCGATCACATGAATGCCCTCGTCTTTAAGCTGAAGGGATTCGAGCAGAATTCTTCCTGCAAACACTTCCTTTATTGGATCAGCAGACAGAGAGATTCGTATGGTATCGCCGATGCCTTCAAACAACAGAACGCCGATGCCTGCTGCAGACCGTATTGCACCTGAGAAAAGCGTGCCTGCTTCTGTAACACCGATATGAAGTGGCCATTTTGAGATCCTGGCAAAGCCTTTATATGCATCAATAGTTTCGATAACATCAGATGATTTTAAAGATACTTTGATAGACTTCACCCCAAAGTCTTCGAGCATGGCAACATTTTCTTTTGCGCTCTCAATGAGAGCCTTAACCCTGTTCTTTCCATGCTTTTTAAGCAGAGAACTTTTCACTGATCCAATGTTTACTCCCACACGGATAGGGATCTTTTTTTCAATAGCTGCTCTGGCTATCTCCGATACCTTTTTTGTGCTTCCGATATTGCCTGGGTTTATTCTGATAGCGTCTGCTCCAGCATTAATTGCACCGATTGCGAGCTTATAGTCAAAATGGATATCCGCAACTACCGGAATTTTGGCAGCCTTTTTTATTTTAAAAAAGGCTTCAAGCGAATCTTCATCAGGAATGCTCACACGCACTATGTCGCAGCCTGCATCTTCTAACTTACGTATCTGTGCTAAAGTGGATGAGACATCGCAGGTAAGGGTGTTTGTCATTGACTGGATACTGATCGGCGAGCCACCTCCTACAGGGACATTGCCCACGTAGATGAGTGTTGTCCTGTTTCGTTTGATGGTCATTGTATTTGAGTATCATATTAAGGCGTTAGACTCAAGAGAATGACTTATTTAATAGTGAAAGGTAAAGCGTAAATAATGACGAGTGACAAGTGACGAGTAAATAATAGAAAGACTTTTTCTCGTTACTATCTACTCGTTACTCGTCACAGCTTTTTATTTCTTCTGATCGATCAGATTCAGCCAGTCCTTGTACATGACGCTGAAGGTGAGGAAATCTTTTTCATTATCGATATCTAATGCTGCGCCGCCATAGGTGGTGACCACTGCTTTAGCGCGTAGGTTCAAGAGGTTTGAGAGGAGCGTATTGAGCTTAGGCATTGTGATAGGATATCTTGTAATACGTGAGATAAAGTTCAAGCCGATCATGGACAGGCCGGAAGAAATTTGAAACAATGCATAAAATGAAAGTGTTTTGGCTACAAATCCTTTTGCGACAGTTCTCATTTCGAGGACAGCCCGTACAATGTTGATGAACTTTTTCTGGTAGCGGTATTCATATACCTTGAGCACGAGGTCGATCTTTTTTATCACGAGGAATGGTCTTGCCATATGGAGATTATTTTGCCTGAAGTTTCCGTCTCTGGTGTGGAAGGTTGCCATCTTTATGCCTGGCCGTCCTTTGCGGGGTCCGAACAATTTCAATGTATCTTCAGATGTTATTCCCACGATGTAGTCATAATTTTCCATGTCGCATAGCGACAGAAATTCTTCGAGTTCTTTGGTTGAGAGCAGAGGCACATCGCCTGACAGGACCAGCACATATTTTTCCTTGTACTTGGCGATGATCTCGTC
>JAGVNP010000098.1 GCA_020053185.1 Deltaproteobacteria bacterium
CCAATGCTGAAGGATCACTTTTTTCGGTTGAATAAGAGCAGTCATTTCTGCACCAATGGAATGAATATCAGAATTTCCCTGTAGCGGCAGGAGCAGAATATCCGGTTTAAGACCTTTTATCTCATCTTTGTAATATCCGCCACTTCCAAAGTGAAGGATTGTATGATTGTCTTTTTCAAACATATATCCCAGAACGTCGCCGTATGGCCATTCGCGCGCAAGAGAAAGCAATTCTGTGCGGTCAAGATCGTCTTCACCCTTAACGATCCTGACTGCGGTTTTCAGCACCAGCGCCATATCGAATTTGATATGGCGCGAAGGGATTGCCTTTATGGAAAAATCCTTTGTTTTGATTGTTTCCCCGCCCTTTAATGGTCTGAGTCGCTCAGCAGGCACGCCCTTCTTTTTCAGGTTTTCGCACACAGAAGGCGATGCCACGATCTGAGCAGAGCAGGTGCGTGCAAGCTCAGGGATATCAAGGCTATGATCAAAATGTCCATGAGAGATGAAAATCCAGTCCGCATTTGATAGGTCGGAAAGGGTAAGATTTACTTTTGGCTGTGCCTGAGGATTTCTTGTTAGATAGGGGTCAATAAGAATGGTTTCATTTTCTGTCGAGAGGATGAAACCTGCTGTTCCAAGCCATCTTATCTTTATCGGTCCTTCCTGATAAAACGGTTGCATCTCAGTCATTTCTGTCTCCCCAGATGGAGGATTTTTTCCTGCACATCCTGTTACTATGAGCATGATGATCAGCACAAGTGCTTTTCTTAGTACTCGATGTAATTCTGCCACGCACTACCTCCTTATATATCAATCCATGCCGTAACTACTCAGGTATCCAGTAGTCAGGAGCCAGGAGTCAGAATCCAATGGTCAGGTGTCAGGGATCAGACTGTCAGCTACATAGTCTATTAGATCATTTGGTTCATCCCACTAAAACAACTTAACCACTCAACTACTAAACCATTTGACCTTTCGCCTTCAACTTTTCTCTTCTGTCTCCTGAATTCTGTATTCTGTATTCTGTCTCCTGTATAGTTACTCCATCTCTTGAGCATATGTGTGTACACGTTTTTTCCATCCAGGTAGCCATTTTTCTTCATGGCGCTCTTTTGGCGCATTTTCGACCCGCCGCGTCAGGACAAGCTCGGCAGCGCGTGAAAATTCTTTCAGTGCTTTTTTACCTTTTTTCTTTCCCTTCATCTCCTGTAGCACTTGCAGCAGTCCCCAGCCATGGCCGTTATAGCGCTCGGTCAGTGAAACGCCTTCGCCTTTGAAATTCACATAATCGATCAATGCATACATGCCCATTGGAGAATCTGCTACGCGATTAAACTGCTTGCAGACATGGGACTGAGTTTTTTCCGGCAGGCCCTCGGTCATCTTTGGAAGTGCTTTTTCCAGGCGGTCAGAAATAAACAATGACTGCAAGGGGATGGTGTTGATTAGAAAAATCCTCAGCTCAACCATATCTTTGCTCTTTTTGTTCTGCAAAAATTCCTCGCGTGTGTTCCATGGGCAATCTGGATTTTGTTTAAGCCATAAAGGCAGGACTATTCCTTTTGATTCTATAAAGCCGAGCAACTCAGGAAAGCTTTCGTGAAAAGGTCCTTCCACGCCCGCCGGATACCAGATAAAATGTCCTATTCCCAGGGAGGCAAACTGCTCTCCTGCATTCCATGAAGTCAGGCATTCGGTTTTTCCTCCGCATTCGTTCATGAATACCCTGTTAGCGATTGCACTGAGTTCTTCATCGGTAAGATCAAGTGATCGTGCATGGCTGGTACTGCAAAGAACAATAACAAGTACCAGACATTTACATATGATAGGGAAGACTTTTGCCATAACTTTCTAAAAACTGTTTATTGATAAATAGTCAAGAAAAACCTGACTGAAGGTAGGCAATTATATGATATCCTCTAAATTCCTTGAACCGTGAATAACCCTATGAATCTCAACAGTCATATCACGTACCATGTAGAACGCAAGATAGGATTCGATTATAAGAACCCGATAACCTGAATTTTTAAGTTTTTCGTCTCCTGGTATTCTCCCTAACAAGGGATGATCTTCTAGCCTGAGCATATGATGGTCAAGTTTTTCAATGAATTTTGCAGCATTTTTTGAACTGTCTTTGGCTATCCAGTCAAAGATTGAAAGGAGATCATCAACTGCAATCGGAAGATATCGCAGGGTGTATTTATTTTTTCTCATGCAAGCGTTGTTGCAGCTTTTTCATGACCTGGCTATGGGTAGATCCTTTTTCTCCTGCAGCAGCCTGAGCCTGTGCAACGGCAAGCTTCTCAAAGAGTTCAACCCGCGCTTTAAGCTTTTCATAATGTTCAATGCTCATAACAACGAGGTCGCCCTCGCCATTGGTGGTAAGATAAACAGGTTCATCCTTCTCATGGCATATGGAAGCTATGTCTCTTGTCCGGTTGCGCAAGCTTGAAATGGATTTTATGATCGGCATTTTTGCTCCTTTTAGATATGTCTTATGATCTTAAATTAATACCTAATTATGATAAAATCAAGTATGAATATGTGGCATAATGTTTAAAGGCAACTGACAACTAACAACCAACAACTAACAATTCTTAATATTCACTCTCAGTAATAGGTCTGAATTCTCCTCCCTGCATCACCCTGGTATTGGGTGGAACATCGCGGGTGAGCCACACATTACCGCCAATGATAGAGTTTTTGCCGATGCGGACGCGGCCAAGGATAGTGGTGCCTGAGTAGATAATGACATTGTCTTCCACGATCGGATGCCGTGGAATGCCTTTTACCAGCGCGCCTGTTTTATCTTTGGGAAAACTTTTTGCGCCAAGGGTTACGCCCTGATATAGTCTCACATTTAGTCCGATAACGCTTGTTTCACCGATCACAGTTCCTGTGCCGTGGTCAATGAAAAATCCTTCGCTGATCTGTGCACCAGGATGGATATCAATGCCTGTCTGCGAATGCGCCATCTCAGTGATGATTCTAGGAATAATGGGTACGCCAAGCAGATGAAGCTCATGGGCAATGCGGTAATTGGTTATTGCTTTGATGCTTGGATAGCAGAAGATGGTCTCGCCCGGATTTTTTGCCGCAGGATCTCCTTCAAATGCGCCATTCACATCAGAGGCAAGCTGATGCCTGATCTTAGGTAGTGCAGATATGAATTTTTTTGCAAGATCATGCGAGCGTTTTTCGCAATCCATGCAATCTTGTTTTTCTTCATCTGTGCATGAAAAACAGAATCCGCGTTTGATCTGTTCTGAGAGCAATATCTCCACTTTGTCCAGGCTTGCGCCTATATAGAATGACATTGTTTTTGGCATCATCTCTGCATCGCTGAAGTATCCGGGAAAGAGTATTGACCTGAGCCGCTCGACGATCTCAATGAGCGTTTCAATAGACGGCATTGGCTCTTCCTGCGATGATCTGTGATAGACTGCATTGTAGGATGTTTTCTGGCAGAGTTCATCAACGACTGTTTTGATGAAATCCTTTTCCCTGGATGATCCTTTTTTCATATGCGCTCCTTAGTCCTCAAAAAGTTCGGTGCTTAGATATCTTTCAGCAGTATCGCATACTATGCATACAATCAGTTTGCCGCTGTTTTCGCTTCGCTTTGCTACTTCCACTGCTGCATGCACAATTGCACCGGATGATATGCCGCACAAGATTCCTTCTTCTTTTATGAGCCGCTTTGACATTGCAAGAGCTTGTGCGCTTGCAACCTGGAATATCTCATCAATGAGGTCTTTTTTTAGCACATCCGGCACAAAACCTGCGCCTATGCCCTGTATCTTGTGCGGTGCAGGGTTTCCACCAGAAAGAACTGGCGATTCCTGTGGTTCGACTGCAATTGTTTTGAACCCTTGTTTGCGCGATTTAAGCACCGAGCTCACACCTGTGAGCGTGCCTCCTGTTCCCACGCCAGAGACAAAGATATCGATCTTGCCTTCTGTGTCTTTCCAGATTTCCTCAGCAGTGGTGCGGGAATGCATGTCTGGGTTTGCAGGGTTTTTAAACTGCTGCGGTATGAAAGATTTTTTCATTGTTGCAGCTATTTCTTCTGCTTTTTCAATTGCGCCGCTCATACCTTTTTCTTTTGGTGTAAGCACAAGTTCTGCTCCAAGTCCTTTGAGAAGCTTGCGGCGCTCTATGCTCATACTCTCAGGCATGGTGAGGATGATTTTGTAGCCTTTTACTGCGCATACAAATGCAAGTCCTATTCCAGTATTTCCGCTTGTGGGCTCAATAATAGTGGTGTCTTTATCAATAAGACCTTGTTTTTCTGCTGTCTCAATCATATTCAGCGCAATGCGGTCTTTTACTGACGAACATGGATTGTAGAACTCAAGTTTTGCAACGATGTCAGCAACACATCCCTTTGTTATTTTGTTTAGTCGCACCAAAGGAGTCTTGCCAATGAGCTGGAGCATATTGCTTGCAATGTTCATTTCCTAAATCCTTCTTCTGATTGTCATAAATTTTTCTGCGCAATTTATATACTTATTGAGACCTTTGTACAATTGTCATTTCGAGGAGGGGGAACGACGAGAAATCTTAATGTTATTTGCATGTTTCAAGATTTCTCACTTCGTTCGAAATGACAATACGGTCATTATGCAAAGGTCGCTTATTCTTAATGGAAGTCACGAATTAACTTTATGTTTTCCTGAACCTGTTCGTGATCAGTTCAATAACTTCCTGTGCGCTTGTCTCTATGGGTTTGTCAGTGACATCGATTATGGAGAATCCGTTTTTTTTGAAGACTTTTTTCGCTTCTGCTACTTCTTCATATATTTTTTCCGGATCAGTATACGAAGATATTTCTGTTGTTCCCATGCGTCGTCCCCGTTCTTTGCGATGATTGAGAAGTCTTTCAGGTTCGATCGTGAGCCCGATAATGCGGCTTTTATCCATTGCAAGCAGTTCTTCGGGAAGTGGGAGACCCATGATATAGGGCACATTTGCCACCTTCCAGCCCACAACAGAAAGATACATGCTTAGCGGAGTTTTTCCTACGCGAGATACCCCCACGAGCACGATCTCTGCCTTTGCAAGATCACCAAGGGTTTTCCCATCATCATGATTCATGGAAAATTCTATTGAATCAACCCGCTCGAAATACTCTTTATGAAGCTGTCTATAGAGACCTGGCTGGCCAATCGGCTCTTTATCCAGCACACGTGTGAGCTGTTCAATAAGCGGCCCCATAAGGTCGATGGCTGTCACATTTTGTTTTTTTGCCAATTTGTTCAAATTGGTGCGGAGCTTTAGATCAACAAGCGTATGCACAATAATTCCATTTGTTTTAACTGCTTTATCAAGCACATCTTTAATCTCCTCAATCTGGCGTACATGAGGGATTATGATAACAGGTGCCTGGCTGTCAGGAAATTGTACGAGAACAGTGCTTACCAACTGGGACCCGCTTGCGCCTGCGCCTCCAGAGATCACATAGATTGGAGGGATTGTCTTATGTATCTTCTCTCGCATAATCGCCTCCTATATTATTTTTCAGTGAGTATATCCTTTTGCGCCTGCTTAGCCACAGTGTCTTTTTCGACAAAAATCTTTTTTCCTGTAAATGGATCAAGCTCGGTATAATACATCAGACTCGAATATGTGGATGGAGTAGGGGTGAAGATCTGCACCTGCTCTGGAGCAATCTTTAGATATCTAGTGGTAAATGCTTTAAGTCTTTTCATATCAGGCTCGCCGCATCCAGGGTGTGCGGCAATGAAATAATAGGTGAGGAATTGTTTTTTGTTGAATTTTTTTGTGATCCGATAAAAGGCATCGACGAATTCGAGTAAAATATTTTTGTCTGGCTTATGCATGAGGCATAGCACATGATCTTCTGTATGCTCTGGGGCTATCTTCATCTGGCCGGAGGTGTGGTGTGCGATCACCTCTTCAAGATAAGACATGCCATGTTTCTTGTCATGGAGTGCAAGATCATACCTAATGCCTGATGCAACAAATACCTTTTTTATTCCCTCAATCTTTTTTATAGATTGCAGGAGTTTTATCTGCTGACTATGGTCGACTTCCAGTTTTGGACAGATACTCGGATAAATGCATAGTTTGTTGCTGCAAATGCCTTTATCCAGCTTTTTTGTGCACTCAAAGCCATACATGTTGGCTGTTGGGCCGCACATATCAAGGACATATCCTTTGAATGCAGGATGTTTTGTGAGTTTTTTTGCTTCACGTATAATGGAATCAATGCTCCGCCACTGCACAGTCCTTCCCTCATGCATGCTGATTGAACAGAAACTACATTCGCCATAGCAACCTCGGTGCGTAGGGATAGAAAATTGTATGGTGTCTAATGCTGTTACCTTTCCTTGTGCTTTGTAATAAGGGTGCACATCGCGCTCGAAATCCATGGCATAGATTGCATCCATTTCTTTTTGCGCAAGGATACTCTCGGGAGGGTTTTGGATCAAATATCTTGAGTCATGCTTCTGGCATAATCTTTTTGCAGTAATAGGATCACTGTTCTTGTAAAAAACATGGAACATTTCAATAAAGGCTTTTTTGTCTTTTGAAACACATTCAAAAGAAGGCAGTTCAACATAGGCGTCATCTTTTTCTTTTGCGATATAACAGATGCCGCGGATGTCGTTTATGCTTTTATGTTCACTCAATCGTTTTGCCAGATTTAAAACAGCTTTTTCTGCCATACCGTAAACAAGGATATCTGCTTTTGCATCAAACAGTATAGATCTGCGGATAGAATCTGACCAGAAATCATAATGAGCTATCCGCCTCAGGCTGGCTTCGATGCCTCCCAGAACGATTGGCACAGTGGGTTTGAAATATCGCCTTATCAGATTTGCGTATGCGATCACTGCCCTGTCAGGACGGCGATCATTTATTCCTCCTGGCGTATAGTCATCACTTTTTCGCCGCTTTTTTGTTGCAGTATAGTTTGCGACCATGGAATCAATGCTACCAGCGCTAACTCCCCAAAAAAGTGTTGGCTCTCCGA
>JAGVNP010000032.1 GCA_020053185.1 Deltaproteobacteria bacterium
AATATTTCACTAAATTATTTTTAAGAACCGGAAGAACGGCATTAACATCTCCAACAATTCCATAGTCTGCAACTGCGAAGATTGGTGCTTCTGGATTTCTATTTACTGCTACAATACACTTTGATTCCATTATACCAGCGACATGCAGAATACATCCGGAAATGCCAAGGGCAATATAAAGGTCAGGACTGACTTTTCGGCCTGTTTGGCCTACTTGCAGGTTATACGGAACAACGCCAGCTTCAATGACAGGTCGAGTTGCACCAACTGCTGCGCCTATTAAATCAGCAAGTTTATTGATGTCATCAACGTTCTTCAGTGCGCCTCTACCAATTGAGAGAACTACCTTTGCATCTCCTAAATCAACTCTTTCGGTTTTTTTAGCTAATATTTTCATAAGCATATTTTTTGGATCAATAGCAGGAGCTTCAATATCAATTATGTTGGCGGCTTTTGGATGTGCACTAGAATCAATATCCGCCAATCCTGGTTTAACTGATATAACTTTAATAGGAGATTTGAATTTCAATATTTCCTGGACTTTTGTAGCTATTGCCGACCTCACTACGCTAACATTATCACCGTCAATCATTACTTTTATACAGTCGTTAGCAACACCGGCATTTAATTTCCCTGCAACTTTTGGAGCAAGGGCTTTTCCAAGTTCAGAAGCTTTTATTAAAATTATATTAGCTCTGCTTTGTTTTTGGGCTTCGACAATCACCGCAGACCATGAAGCGTTTAAAAAGTTTTCAACATTGAAATTATCGCAAACAAAAACATTTTCTGCGCCATGCCCGGCAAGAATGTCAGCGAGTGATCTTACGCCTTTCCCAATAAGGATCGCATCTGCTGGAATCCCTGATTTTTTTGCGAAAGCAAGCTGTGCTAGGGTAGAGTTGCTTACAGTACCTTTGTTAACATCTGCAATAACAAGTATTTTAGCCATAATGCTTCTCCACTAACCTATTACCTTGGCTTCCGTTGCAAGAAGCTCTATGACTTCATTCGTGATTTCAATGACATCTCCTTCGAACTTTTTACCTGCTGCTCTTGCTTGAGGTGCTTCGAATTTTAATCTTTCAATCAATGACCCTGCTTTGCCAACCTGATCTTCGCGAAGACCAAAATCAGTTGGCTTTTTTATGACAATAGGTTTTTTCTTGCAGGCTATAATACCTTTAATGCTTAGGTATCGTGGGTTGTTGAGGTCGTTGTTAACACTAATAATGCAAGGCTTTCCAAGTTCAATAAGTTCCATGTATCTATCAGCTTGGCGATGTACAACTACTTTATCAGCCTGAATATCTACTTTTATGCAGTTAGAAGCCATGGGCAATCCTAACATTTCAGAAAGAATTTCAGCTGTTGCTTGCATGTCTGAGTCTTGAGCTTGTTTTCCAAGGAAAACTACATCAAAAGGAATGGTTTTTAATACACTGGCAAATATTCTGGCATTTGCTGTTGCATCATTAGAATTAAAAGCATCATCCTGCAGATGAAGGGCTTTATCTGCTCCAGCAGCTAGTCCTTCTCGAATTGCTGTTATCGCTCTTGCTGGTCCCATACAAACCAGGGTTACTTCTACATCTTTGTTTTTCTCCTTAATCTGGATGGCTTCTTCAATCGCACATGCATCATGTGCACTCAAATCATATTTCAAGCCGTCTTCTTGAATATTTCCATCATCTTTTACACTTATTTTCTGACTAACGTTGACTACCTGTTTAATAAAGATCACAATCTTCAAGGTAGCCTCCACCACAAAAAGTGTTATCTGTGTCTATACGCTGCACCTATTCAGATACCGAACTCTCCTCTTGCGAGCAGCTGCATTTGCATCCGCCTTTTTTCGACATGCAGATGCCGATGCCTGCCCCTGAAATGACGCCAATTGCTACCTTGTGCTTCCACAAAAAACCAAGCGGCGATTTAAAAACCTTGAGCCCTATGAGCGAGACTATTCCTATTCCGAAAATCTTCAATCCTGTCTTGAAAGTCTCAGCAGATATGCCGATCCGTCCTGCAAGCTCGTTGCGTATATTCTCGATCTCCTCTTTCAGGGCGCCGATTTCTTGTCTTATTTCTTTCTCAGCCATCGCAAATCCTCCGCTACGCCGTTAAGTGTTGCCTTTGCCTGATCAATGCCTTTTTTCGCAAACAGTGCACCAATCACACCCATGATCAACCCAAGGAGCAGTAATGCCGCTGTCACAATCAATGCAGATGCCCACGGTGCAAACCAGATATTGAGCACAAGCACTGCAGTCACAAGTATGAATATCCCGCCCAGACACAGCAAAACCAGGCCTGCAACAATCAAACCCAGCCACGGACCCGCTGTTTTGAGATGCCTTGTGGTCTCCTTAGTTGCAAGCTCTTTCTCCAGGCTTAAGAATCTTTTTATCTTGCTCAGGAAGGCACCCACGAGCTTTACAAAAGACATACTTTTCACATCAACGATTTTATCGCTCATATTCCCCCCGGTATCCCGACTATTTCAGTTACTTACCAATGATGGGCTTTTTAGCCTGTTTGCTTATTTCTTTTTCATCTGCCCATTCAATGATACCTGTCTTGATATTTACCAGATTCATGGTCATCTTGTAATAGAAATTTTCGGTTTTGCCTTCCTTTTTCTTTATAGAAGTGATCTCGCCATAAAGAAAATAATCCGCACCTATCTGACTGCCGAATGTCTTTGCGGTCTTCGGGTCAACCACGCCTGAGCTTGTCTGATACTCGAGCTGCTTCAAGATCTCATCATTGGCCTCGCTGACTGCAGAGAATTTCACCTTGCCTGACTTTATGAGCGCAACCTTTATCTTGTCAGTGATGGATACAGTGTCAAGGTGCTCGTCGGTCTTGTTCTTTACCTTGTGAACATACACAACAGGACGCTGGCCGGACTGAAGGATTGGGGTTGCCAGAAGCGAATCCACCATTTTTCCTGCAATCATCTGCAGATCAGTGGAACCGAATTCCGGGGTCAGGGTCTCCACCTGCTCCGGGTTTTCGTAACTTACTTTTGATGCGCATGCGCCAAGAAAAAATATTATTCCGAACATTACGCTATAGGTTATAATCTTTTTCATATGCTTTCCTCCCTCGTTTTTTCGCTATTGATTGACCGGATTGGGCTTTCTCACCATGAGCTTAAACTTCACTGCGCCAGAGACTGGAGTGATTGTTCTGAAACCCCTCGCTTCCTTACCTGAAAGCTTTGCGGGTGTCCACGCTGGGGCAGAAGTAAGCTCAAACCCTTTTGCATCATACCAGATAAACCTGTATTCGAAGCTCACATCTTTTTTCCTCTGGTTCTTTATCATCACCTGAACCTCAAACATATCTGCGCTGAGTTTTCTGACACCGATATCTCCGAACTCAAGGCTAGAGGCGAGTTGATGGTTATTCTCCTCGACACTCCTGTTTCCTGCAATGCCGGAAGCTACATCCACGCTAAGCACATTTGAGGTAGTGGTGGTGGCGCATCCGCCTGCAATAAGTAAAAGCATTAAAAATAATAGAAAATGTTTTAAGCTGTACATGACCTATCCTCCTTTACTCTAAAATATTTTACTATGGATGACAAGGCTGGAGTCTGTTGCCCTTCCAAAAACTAATACATGTTTAGCATTATCGGGAATTTCGACCCTTTTCATAAGTCCGGTATCAGAAGATGTAACGGTCAGATTTCTGGTGCCTTTTGCTACAAAAAACCTTGCCACCTGTATTTCTTTTGGAAGCGTGACCCATGCCCTCAAGTCTGCCTGTTCGGTCACTGCTGATCCTATGGTTCCGAGCATGGCTCCTGCAAAACCAAGCTCTTGCTCCAATTGGTTCGTTGCCGCTGCCTTGGCAGTGGTACGAACAGCCTGTTTTGCAAAAAGCACGGGAAATTGATCAATGAGATTTTTTGCCGCAGTCGCCTCAACGCTGAACACAGGAGAGGTATTGATCACTTTGTTGCCGTAGCATATTTTCCCTGTAGTGAGGATCGAAGAATCAAACCTGTACGCGGGAAAAGAAGCAAATACGATATAGTTTGTATTGTTGCTCCCTCTTTCGTTGTGCACGATGGGAATAGGTATTTTTACCTCTTCCCTGACCGGAGCAAGCCCCACTCCAAGAATAACGAATACCTCTATACTGCCTTTCTGTGAAACTTCCAGTTTTCCGAATTGCTTTTCCCAGTTGGACAGATCATCCTGGTATCCAAGCTCT
>JAGVNP010000331.1 GCA_020053185.1 Deltaproteobacteria bacterium
ACCTCAGATGACCCTAAATTAAAATCTTTTTATGGCTTAATTTTCTGTATGATTTCTCCCGGAAGAGGGAATCGGCCCTGGTTGTGTTTGGAGAAGATGATTTCCCCGTTTAGAATCACGTCAAAGATCCCTCCGCTGCCAGGGACAAGAGTTGCTTCAATGCCAAGCTCTTTTTTCAACTCATCCGCCAGACTGACGGCATTGGGTTTAAAATTTCATACATTGCAATAACGGATTTCTATATGCATAGATGTCTCCTTTACTAATAGATAGCATCGGAATAGATTTTGTAAATCTTAATCTGCATATCCTTTTGATCCAGACAAACGGATAAGAGAAGACACAAGACACGGAAAATGACGGTTTAGGAAGGCCATGATCTTGCCATGATAGGTCAGTATTAGGGAATGTTTTCTTTTGTAAAGGGCGTTTGCGATCTGTCGGCCAGCAGCATCAGCAGAGAGCATAAGCCATTTTGGCACAGGGTCTTTGGCTTTTTCGTGATATATGCCTGAGTTGTCAATCTTGCGGATATCGGTATCTATAAATCCCGGCGCAACAAATACCACACCCACGCCATGAGGTTTCATCTCATACCAGAGTGATTCTGCAAGGGCATAAACAGCGAATTTGCTCATGCAATATGCCGAGGTATTTGGCAAAGCAAGATAGCTATTTACGCTTCCCACCATGCCAATGCATCCGCGGTTTTTTATGAGCTGATCGCGTGTGGCATAAAATGTTCTTAAGACGCCGAACACATTGGTCTCAAACTGTCGTCTATAATCTTCTATAGAGAGCTTTTCAACTGTTCCCATTACGCCATAGCCGGCATTGGCAAATACGTAATCTATGCGGCCGAACTCCTTGACTGCATGTGCCACGGCTTGTTCGAGATCGCCATCTTTTGTCACATCGCATTGTATGGCAATGGCTTTTCTGCCTATGGACGTGATTGTAGATGCAACTTCATTAAGACGGTCTTTGCGGCGTGCACAAATCGCTACATCTCCGCCCTGACGTGCGATTTTTTTTGCAAGAGCTGCACCTATTCCTGATGATGCGCCCGTGATAAACGTTACAGTGCCCAAAAATCTACTCATTCAGATTTCTCCTTACTTCTTACTCCTTACTTCCTACTGCTATTTTCAGTGGGTGATTATGCACGTTCACGATATTTTTTTCATCACCAGGGCTGTATGCTTTTGTGAAAAAATGTACGAGATTAAACTCTACCGGAAATTTTTTCACCTTATCCCATCCTTCTCTAAAATCAAGGCCTGATCCTGGCAGTTCGCCAGCCGCAATATCATCACGGTGATAACGGTATACTTTTATCGGGCATCTAGGAGAAGAGATGCACCGTGCCCATATTGCAGATCTGTCATTGCTGAGCGCTGCCCACATGGAAGGAGTGATTTCTATATCTTCTTCGGCTTTGTCAGGAATGCCGTCAATAATATGGCCTGCATTGCTGATCGGCGAATAAAATGTCCATCCCTTGCAGCCGGTAAAGGCATTGATTACCTTCACATTTATATAGCTGGGTCTGATGGGCATATCCACTACAAATGGAAATTCAGCAAAGGCATAGTAATAGATAGTATCCTGCTCGGTGATAGAGGCAGGGATACCCATAAAGAGTGGAACTTTGTTTACTGTATGGACAATGACGCGTACAGGCCCGTCAATATATCCTTTTTCTTTTACCACAATATCCTTTTCAGTCATTTTTATGGTAATCACCTGTTTTGTTATGATACGTGCCTTTACTTTATCGAGCAGGTTGATTTCATCCCCGCCAATTGATTTTCTGAGGGTATAGTTGTTGGGAACTGCTGGATATTTTTTGCTATAGCCAATGATATAGTTAGTAGCAGTGATTTTCAACTGATCAGGATCATATTTAACATAGTCAACAGCAGAATGCTGGCCAGGATTTTCAAGGCTCAAGAGGTATACCCAACTTTTCTGATCAGTCACAGGATCTGTGATTGTTATTTCGGCCACGCCGGTATTTTTTGGCAAAATGCTTTTGTCCAGAATTTTATCGCCAGTATCTTTTGCCATGAATACAAGCTGGTCATTTGAATCGAACATACCCTTGTCGTCATCAAGGGACTTTGCTTTTCCCGCAGTGAGCACAAAATTACCTTTTTTGTTTTTCTCATCGATCTGGAATGGAATAGGTATGATCCTGTTATCCTGCAAAGCATAAAGGCCGCATAAAGAGATGGGCTTTTCAATGAGGGAAGGGCATTGGTCACCAGTCACGATGATCGGGTCCATCTCGCGAGCCAGATTTTTTTGAGTCTCATTCGAAGCAAATGCTGTTGCAGCAAAGAAGAACATACATAAAACAAATAATACTACGGCTCGATAACTCTTCATCCCGGCACTCCTGTTTAATTAAGGATTCATTTCATAAACATCTTTCAGTGCATACACATGATCTTTCCATACGCGCTCGTAACGTGCCTCATCCAATACAGGTTTGCGTATCATCTTCTGGCTATAAGCCATTTGCTCTGCAGTGCTCTGCGGCTTCTGGTAGAGTTGCAGGCCAAAGGCTGAAAAATCACGCACCATGCAGTCAAAGAGCTGGTCAATAATATCTTCACTGATGCCATATATTTTTGCATTTTCTAAGATAAGCTGGCCGTATGCGATCAGGGTGAAAAGCTCTCCCAAGGTAAGCATGAAGTCAGGGTTCATCTTCTGCGCCTTGTCAGGCGGACAATTTTTCATCATATCCCTGAAGACTTCTATCTGCTCTTTGAATATTTTTATATTGGCTAGATCAAATGAATTGTATGCAATGTGAAAATCATGGAACTGAACATCGCCAAGTCCGCGTGTAGGTCCCTGGTGGAAGAGAAAATCATCATTGCCTGGTTGATCCTGCTTTGCAATTGCAGGCAGATCAGCAGGCTTGAACAGGAAATTTTCCATGAACTTTACGATCAGCATAATGTTTACATGCACAGTGCCTTCTAACTTTGGCAAAGCCCGGATGTCGCGCGCAGCCATCTCAAAATAGGTGTCGCCTTCAAAACCCTTGGCAGCAATTACGTCCCATAGCAGGTTGATAACTTCTTCACCCTGGGTCGTTACCTTCATCTTCATGGTAGGATCATAAAGCAGATAGCGCCGGTCTTGGCTAGATGCGGTTCGCATGTAATCGGACGTCCTTAAGCCAAAAAGCTTCATGCCGACCAGGCGCACATAGGCATCAATGAACATGTGTTTTACATGCGGCATGTCAGTTACATACATACCGTAGAGCTTGCGGTGAGAAGCGTGATTCATTGACTCATAAAAGGCATGGGTACAGATCCCGATAGATGCCCAGCCAAGATTGTATTTGCCGACATTCACTGTATTGAGGGAAGAATCCCATGCATCCTGTCCGCGCGAGAGTATGTCTGCTTCTGTAATGGGATAATCATGCAGGGCAAAATTTGCTACATATGACTGGACACTGACCACGTTCTTTTTCAGCTCGTACTGTTTGTGCTTGTAGTTGGCGACAAAAAAGACATACTCGCCGGTATCAGCCATCTTTCCAAAATTGGAGACCATCTCTGCTTTGTTGCCATTGCCGATATAGTATTTTTCTCCATTGGCAAGATAGGTTCCGTCAGGCTGCGGGGTGAGCGTCATCTCTGTTGAATAGAGATCAGCACCGTGTGCTCTCTCAGAAAGTCCGAATGCGAATATTGCTCCTTTATTCAGAAGTTTGGCAGCCTTTTTCTTTGCCTTCTCGTTTTTTCCCATCCAAATCGGTCCTAAGCCCAGAATGGACACCTGCCATGTGTACCAGTAGTGCAGACCATAGAACCCAAGGATCTCGTTGAATTCACAGTTTCTCCATGTGTCCCAGCGGTAGTCTGAATTGCTTCCATAAGCAGAAGGAGTCAGAAGTTGTGCGAAGATCTTTTCCTCTTTGATGAATTTCAGGAAATCCGCATACCAGACGCGGTTGTGATCATCTTCCTTGAGTTTTGTTTTTCCTTTTTTTTCGAAGAACTCAATAGTCTTTAACATTATCTGTCTGGATGTTTCATCCTGATAAATTCTTTCATGCTTTTTAGGATTCAATAAAAACATAAAGCCCCCTTTATTTTTTAGAATGTTTTACGTTTTACAGAGTCAACTTCGCAGCAACGCAAGATTTTAATTTAACACAATAGAGATTTTGTCACCATAAAAATTTGAAACTTATGTGATCACAAAATAAAAGGGGCTGCTGAATCAGCAGCCCCTTTGGGTTAGTTTGCTTTATAGGTTTACTTAGCAGAGTTCGAATACTGCAGCAGCACCCATACCGCCGCCGATACACATTGACTCAACACCGTATTTAGCGCCTCTAGCCTGCATCTGGGTCACGATCTGGGCGCAGAGTTTAGCTCCGGTACATCCGAGTGGATGGCCAAGAGCAATTGCACCACCGTTTACATTGACGATACGCTTGCTGCTCTCAGATGACCAATTGTCCTTGTTATCGTACAACCCGAGTTTCTGCATGGCGTAGATACACTGTGAGGCAAAGGCCTCATTCAGTTC
>JAGVNP010000243.1 GCA_020053185.1 Deltaproteobacteria bacterium
GCAAAAACCCATACCATACCGCTATACTCAAACGAATCAATAAATCTCACTAAGACCAAACCAATAACTCATTTCAAAGCGGAGAAGGAGTGGGGTTATTGGTATGCGATCTTCGGATTGGTGCCGGTGAAAGAGCCGAATGCGGAAGAGCTTATCAATGAACAGCTGAAGAAATATCCTGGCTGCAAAGCGGCAAATGTGACCATCCATACAGAGACAAGCCTTCTTAATGGTGTTGCATCTGTTGCAGCCTCATTTGTAACATTCGGAATTTCTCCGGTTATCTGGTATCCGCAGAAGATGGTTGTCGAAGGCGATATTGTAAGAAAATAATTTAGAACCTGTTGGGGCCGATGCAATGTGCGCTTTAAATATTAAAACTGAACTCTATTTTTATACTGGAACAGGTAATTCGCTGTGGACTGCACGAGAGCTTGCAAAAGAATTGGGCGATCCACAACTTATTCCAATGACACTTGCCAACAATGACATTATCCGAAGCGATGCAGCATGTATCGGTCTCATCTTCCCTGTGCACATATGGGGACTGCCGCACAGGGTGGTTGATTTTGTTAAACGTCTGGAGCTGAATGATTCCCAGTACGGTTTTGCCATTGCAGTTAATGCAGGCCAGGTTGCAGCAACCCTGCTGCAGTTGAAACGCATATTTAAAGAAAAAGGCATAGGGCTTTCGTCCGGCTTTTCTGTGTGCATGCCAAGCAATTACATACCCTGGGGTGGAGCCCCGGCCAAGGAAAAGCAGAAAAAATTATTCAAAGAGACCAGGCAAAAGATTATCAGCATCGCAGATGTAGTAAAAGCGAAAAAGCAGCAAGCACCTGAAAAAGGACCTCTGTGGCAGAACATTCTGTTTTCCTGGATTTATAAGAAGAGCTTTGACCGTGTGCCTGAAATGGATAAGTCTTTCCGGTCTGATGAAAAATGCAATGGCTGCGGTATTTGCGAAAAGATCTGCCCTGTAAAAAATATATCTCTGAAAGATGACCGGCCTATTTGGCAGCATCACTGCGAGCAATGCTTTGCCTGCCTTCAGTGGTGTCCGCAGGAGGCCATTCAGTATGGCAAAAACACAACAAAGAAAAAACGCTACCACCATCCGGAGATCAAACTTTCGGACATGCTTGCCTGCATACCCGAAAGATCGCGCTGATTTTTACCTTAGCGTATAATCAATAATAGAAATTTGACTGAACACAGACTTTGTGTAATCATATTATTCATGTGCCAGATAAAAAATTTGTATAAAATTTTCCTGATAATAGTCGTGCTTCATCTGCTGGGCTTACCCTGTGTAGTCCTTGCTCAAGAATCTCTCATGGAAAAAGGCAATCTGCTGTGGGCTCATAGAGACAATAAGGAAAGCTTAAGTGAGTGCATTTCCATATACGAATCTGTGGCAAAAGCTGATCCGAACAACGAGGACGTCTGGTTAAAACTCTCCCATGCGTACAACTATATGGGGTTTTATATTCTCAAAGATAAGAACGAAAAGAAAAAGGTTTTTGAAAAGGGCAAGGCTGCTGCAGAACATGCAGTAAAGATAAATCCAAAAAGCGCTGGCGGAAACTACTGGCTGGCAATGAATATGGGCTGCATTGGCGACATAAACGGCGTAGTCAGCAGCGTATATATGCTCCACAAGCTCATCCCTCTTCTGGTTGCCTCGCGCGAATCCGACCCGAACTATTATTACGGCGGCCAATATCGATTTGTGGGAATGATGATAAACGAGGCGCCAACCTTTCTTTTACGTGCAAATGGCAAGGATCTCCCCGGAGAATTAAGCAGAAAAAATGGGTATAAAAAGGAAGATCAAATCACCTATTTTTTGGATGCAGTCAATGCCGGGCCTAACTTTTTTGCAAACCGCTTTTGCCTGGCAAGAGGATACCTCCAGCTTAACAGGGCAGAACAGGCGAAAAAAGAACTTGAGTGGATAGTAAACACGCCGGAAGATATCCTGCCTGATTCGGTATGTGAAAACAGGTACTGGAAGCATGAGGCAGAAACCCTATTGAACAAGATCAATAATCAAAAAACATAAAGCCTCACCAAGGCCTCCCCAAAAAGTATCCTAAAGATGACAAAATCTTAGCCATAGCGTATAAAGACTCAATGCAATTGGGTGTGCGGTTTATACTGGCACATCTCATACAAAGGAGGATTTGTCATGCAGCCTTATGCAGCTATAAGTGCCAGGCAGAAAAAAGGTTCAACAAACCTGCTCGTAAATATACTTTTAAACGTAATGGCTGCAAGCTTCAATTATCGTGGCTCGCTCAAAAAACACCTTGCCAGCGATGAGGGTTGGCTCAACTTTACAATAGGCATACGGACAGAAACCGGCTCAGTAGAAAATGCGATCTCGTTCAGAGATGGAAAAGTTTCGGTGCTTGGCAAAATCCCTGCAGCTGCTGATGTCGTAATGATATTTGCCTCAGATGCAGCGCTCAAAAAACTTCTTACTGCGCCAACCACCGAGCAGGTATACATGCTGCTAAAGAGCGAGATGAGAACCGAAGGGAAACAGACCTATCTGCTCCTGTTCCTTTATTTCGTGTCCGTGCTCTTGCACTCCCAGCAGATACGGGGACTTGAAAAAGAGAAGAAACTCTCAAAGAAAATCGCGCTCAGCGAATGCCCGCGACCTCATCCCGAACTAAGCGCAGAA
Source organism: Deltaproteobacteria bacterium (assembly GCA_020053185.1). Taxonomy (GTDB): domain Bacteria; phylum Desulfobacterota; class Desulfomonilia; order UBA1062; family UBA1062; genus JAGVNP01. Next base: position 2,693 of record JAGVNP010000243.1, read on the forward strand.
CTCGCCGCACGTAAGTCTTGCCGCATGAAGGCAGAATCAATTGACCCTGGCGTAAAATTCCTTAAAGAACCCTTTCTTTCAGACTACAGCCTGGATGATTTTCCGCGCTTGAAAAATTTTCTCGACCTTCATTTCGATACAAAAGCTCAAGTCTGCATCGAGATGCCAAAACTCTTAACCGAGTGGCACAAGAAGAACGGCTTTGATGCAAAGCCTGACGGCACGCCATGGGTACCGGAGCTTCGCAGGGCACATGCATTTAAATACATCATGGAAAACCGCAAGCCCATAATCAAGAAATGTGACCTCATTGCAGGAACAACCACATCAAAACATGTAGGCGCTCTGCCGTATGTTGATGCAGCAGGCACATATCTCTGGCCAGAACTCTTCACTGTGCCGCACCGCCTGCTTTTTCCATATGACATTTCTAAAGAAGATGCATGGACTCTCCACCACGAAATATTCCCTTACTGGATCGACAAAAATTTTAGGGAGCGCGTACGCAGCAAACACAATGACCCCCTCGCACAGCAGATTGATGAGCGCTTTGCAGTGTATTTCACCTTTAAGTCATCTGCATTTTCGCACATCATCCCTGACTTCCCGAGTATTCTCAGCAAGGGAACAAAAGGCATTATCGAAGAAATTCAGCACGCAATGAAAAAA
>JAGVNP010000165.1 GCA_020053185.1 Deltaproteobacteria bacterium
ACTGGGTTTTGATATTGTAAAGAATTATCCTGTGTACAATCACAACTGTTATGAGAACTGCACCCATGTCGGCGACACATCGCAGGGCACACCGATAAAGGTGAACAATGAATTTTTAAACTGCGATTTGCGCATCGGAATAGGAGGGATCGCGCCTCACATTCAGACAGGGTTTGGCGGCGGAGGAAAAATCATCCTGCCGGGTATCTCGCACATAGACACCATCAACCATTTTCATTCTGTAATCCAGCAGAAAAACGCAGAATTTCTGGGGCTTGGAAATTACAAAGGCAATCTCATGAACAAGGATTTTTCCGAGGCTGTTGTACTTGCAAAGCTCGATTTCAAAATCGATGCGATCTATAACTTGAGAGGCGGGATTTGCAATATCTTTGCAGGAGATCCCTCAAAAGAATATCTGGAAGGATGTGCATATGCTATCGAACACTATGCAACCCCGCCTTCTTTCATGAATGATGTGGTTGTGGTTAATTCTTACGGCAAGGCAAATGAGATGGGCATTGCTGCCTTTTTCGGGCTTTCCTGCGTCAATTTCCAAAAAGGCATTATAGTTTTTGTCTATAATGCACCTGAAGGCCAGATCACACATTATTTATTCAGGAGCTTTGGTAAGCAGTATGGAGGCAGACAGTATCAGTACAAAGGCAATCTACCTGAAGGCATAAAGGTAATTGTGCTGACCGAATACCCGGAGCGGACAAGCACAGACTGGTTTATGGATTCCAAGTTTGTGACATTTACCTCGACCTGGGAAGAGACTTTTCGGATCATCTCTCAGACATTTCCTGACGGCGGAAAGGCAGCAGTAGTTCCTGACGGAACTATGCAATATTTAAAGATGTGATTTTTGCGAGATTCTGCCTGAACTGAGCATAGGAGATTCTCTCTAGAGAAGTATCTTTTGTAAGAATTGCGAACTTATCCTCACTAATGCCAGAGAGTTCTTCCAAAGAATAGAAGGACAAAGGGCTTGGTTTTATAAAAGCATCTTCGCGCGTTGTCAGGGGAGATTTATTCCACGGGCAGACATCCTGGCAAATATCGCATCCGAAAACCCTGCCATTGAGGTTTAATTGGTCTTGCAATGCAGATTTTCTGCCATATTCGATGGCGAGATATGAGATGCATTTTCTTGCATCAATGGTATGGTTATCCAGAATGGCTTTTGTTGGACAAGCTTTGATGCATAACTGACAATCATTGCAATGATCAGGTTGGGGTGCATCAATGGGATATTCTCGGTTTATCAGAAGTTCACCAAGAAAGATCCATGAGCCATAGTCCTTATTGATGAGCAGAGAATTTTTTCCCTGCCAGCCAAGTCCTGCTTTTTGCGCAATAGTTTTTTCTGCAATATTTTCTGAATCCACGAATATTTTTGCATTGAGCCCGGGGTCTTCGTTTTTTATGAAGTCATAGAGTGCTTTTAATTTGTCTCTCAGTACCAGATGATAATCTTTTGCACGCACATATCTGGATATGAGTTTTCTGCCTAGATCATCATGACAGAAGTAACTTATGCCAACAGAGATGATGGTTTTTGATTCCGGCATTAGAAGGCCGGGGTTAAAGCGTTTTTCAGGATTGCGCGAAAGCCATGTCATGTCTCCTGCGCAGCCAGAAGCGATCCACTGGTTGAATTTTTTTAAGTTGAGGTCAAGGGGCTTGGCATCGGTAAACCCGATAAGATCCAGTTTTATTTCGCTGGTATAAGAGAGAATGTCTTCTTTTGATACCATATGATCATACGTATTATTTCAGGCTTGGAAAATCAATGATAAACACTAGACATTTGATGTCAACGTAAAAACAAGTTTTAAAAACAAGTTGATAGACAGGCCAAATTTGTAGTAATGAATCAATCATAGCAGCAACTTTTTAATGGGATTTTATAGGAGGGTACGATTACAAAATCGTATTATCATTTATTGTGGGTCTGTGTTGTCCTGTGCATGACATCTCCTGCTCACGGGAGTACTGCATCAGTGTTTGGTCTGTCATCCAGGTCATCGTCTATGGCTGGTGCCATGACTGCTGTAGTAGACGATCATACTGCAGCCTTTTATAACCCTGGTGCATTGAGCTTTGTACTGGATGAAGAAGAATGGATTCAGTCAGGGGTCAGTGTTATCCACACCACGCGTGATTTCGAGGTTTCTGACACATCAGGCGCTTATGTTAAAAAGGATAAAGATACTACCGGCATTTCTCTGGGATTTACCATGGATATGAAGCGGATATATGATTTTCTTGGCGGCATGGATCTTGGAGTGAGTGTTTATCTGCCAAGGGATAAGCTTCTAATGATAACAGTCCCCAAGACAGCAGAAAATTATTTCTTTCCTCTCTATGATGATGAAGGTGGGATAATGGGCATTTATTCTGCCGTATCCTTTAAGGCCAATGAAAAGATATCCATTGGTGTTGGTGCAGCCACATTGATGGATCTTCCGAATACCAACTCTGATATCGATGCACAGATAGCATTTTCTGATCTGATGGCCGGCATGGGGCCTGTTATATTTGATACGATGGCCACGGGCGGTACATTGGATGTAACCGAATACGTATCTCCTTCTGTCGCAGTCAACCGCGAGATGCATGTTAAGGCAGTTCCCTATGCAGGCGCGATTATCAATGTACGTGACGGGCTGACGGTTGGCCTGAGTTTCCGAAACAGACTGGGTGCTCTGGCTTATGGTGTACAGCCTACTCAGATAATGGATGAAAATGGCAACACCATGTACAGCATGGATATAGCCGTGGCATATTATGTGGCATTCAGCCCCAGGGAGTATTCTCTCGGAATAGGGATAGACAAAGGCAATCTCCTTGCAGACCTTGATGTAACCTATGCAATGTGGTCAGGCTACAGAGGGCCTCATTTTGAACGACCGGAAGATAGATTCAAAGACACATGGAATCCAAAGATAGGAATAGAATATCGTCTGTCTAAAAAAATGATACTGCGGGGCGGTTATGCTTATCGGCCCACGCCGGCACCTGAGCAGACAGGATCG
>JAGVNP010000114.1 GCA_020053185.1 Deltaproteobacteria bacterium
AAGTAGGTAAACAGAATTTCAGTCTTGAAGGAAGTATCGGACCTTTCGGAAAAGAGATGAAAATCGACAAATTGCCTGTTGATATCAAGCTTGCTCTGAAAGATACATCTGTAAAAAGCCTGAAGGATTTGGTTCCCAAAAAGGTTCCTTTCAAGATGATCGCCGGCGATATCAATGTCATGGTAGAGGCAAAGGGATCTTTAGATGATAAGGTTATATCTAACTCGTCAATCAACTTAGAAGACCTCATATTGGAAGAGGCGAAGACAGGTAAGCGTTCAAAAGAGCTTACATTATCTGTCACCAACAAATCATCTATTGCGTATACAGCACAGCAGCTTTTACTCGAATCACTTGTTCTTTCTATAAACGGTAATCAGCTTATTTTTAGCGGCAGGGTTGATAATTTCATGAAAGATCCAAAGTGGGCAATAAAAGGGAATTCAAAAGATTTTAATCCCGGAGAATTGCTGAATCTGTTCCCAATGTATAGCGAAAAAATGCCAAAGGGAATGAAGATAGAAGGTCCTGCTGATCTAAAGATCCAGACATCAGGAACTAAGAAGGCAATACATTTTGAGACAACTGCACAGATGAACGCCATGAATATTCAGCTTGATAAAACTTTTCAGAAGACATCAGGAGACCCTCTATCAGTTGTGGTCAAGGGAGACAAGCAGGGTGATGTGATGAAAATTCAGGCAACCTCTCCCAGGATCGAGTTTATTCTAACCCCTCCTTCAAAAGGGAAGAAACAGGCAATAAAGGGCGGCCCTGGGTTTATCGAGGCGCTTAATGTAAATCTTCAGATGCAGAAAAAAGGAGAACAGTCCTCAAGCTCAGGTAAAATCTCGATAGGTAAGGGAGAAGTTCTCTCCATTCCATTTAGCAACTTATATTCGAACATCAGTCTTACAAAAGATCAGATGAAGCTCCCTGATTTCGGAATAGGGATTTTTGCAGGCAAGATACAGGGTTCAGGTGTTGTGGGCCTTAAAGAAAAGACCTGGTCATTTGCACCTAACATTGAAAATATCGCGGTAGGGCAGATCTTAAGCAGTCTGACTCAATACAAAGATCAATTTTCCGGTACATTTGCAGGCCGCTTCCAGGCCAGTGGCGGAAAGAAGGGTGTTTCTTCTGCGCAAGGTTCGTTCGCTCTTTCCCAGGGCGAGTTGAAGAATTTCAATCTTGTAGGGAGCGTGCTTGAAGCTCTGTTTGGCCTTAAAGGCATAGAGTCTTTCCTTGGTTCACAGAGGGATCAAATTACAAGGAACGAATCAACCAGGTTTGATGTCCTGGAAGGCAAGTTTACCATGAAAGACAAGGTTCTTGATTGCGAGTCTTTGCGCCTTTCAAATATGCGGACAAGCACTGCAACCAATGCAGATGCTTATCTGAACGGAAAGGTTAATCTGGAAAAAAGCAGTCTTGATCTTGACGGCAAGCTGCTCCTTTCCGCTAAACATTCAGATGATCTGGCCAATAGAGCGAATGTGCTGAGAGCATTATGCAATAATGAAGGCCGAATGGTTCTGCCTATCACGATCAAAGGTACTATTCAGAAGCCAAAACCTTTCCTGGATACAGAGTATGTGTTGAAGACAACAGCCAAGTACTATATTCAGAAAAGCATTGATACAGGAATTCAGAAAGGTCTGGAGAAGTTGTGGAATAGGTAGTCGCTTAATGAGTGACGAGTGAATAGTAAATAGTGAAAAGTGAAAGGAGCGAGGCTCGTACCTAGAACCTCACTCCTCGAACCTTTAACCTTTTTACTTTACAATACGGATCACTGGTTTCAGGATGCCTCTTGCAAGAGCCCTTAGCACAGGCCTTTTTGCAATGAATTTTGCAACAGGCGGACTAAGTCTGTAGTAGGTTCTGACAAACAATCTTCCAATGGAGTATTTGTTAAGCGTAGTGTCTCTGAATCTCCGCAATGTTATAACCTCTGGTTCCATTGCAGTGCCGAATGCAGCAGTTGCAATAAAGCAATTGCTGGTACTACTACCTTCTTCTGATGGGTTATTTGTGATATTTGTTATCACAGTTGCAGGTATATCGAATTCAAGGGAAACATTTCTATCATCTGCTTCTCCACAGGCTGAGTCGCTGCGGTCTACGTCATCATATGCAGCTTGGAGGCAATCATGATACGTATAAGATTGGTCAAGGCTTCCATGCTGGATCATCTGGCACTCAATGGTTCCTTTTCCTGTTTCTTTATTTGCCCAGATATTGATGCGTCTCCATTCCTGTGGCCAGTCAAGTATTCCGCATGTGTTGATATCCCAGTACATGCCGGTGTTCTCGATCTTTATTATTCTATTTCTGTGTGTATGGCCATTGATATGGGCGATCACATTTTCATGGCTACAGAGAGCCTGTGAAAACGTATCTGCAGAAACATAGCCTGGATATGTCTGTCCAAGGAATGATTCTGCCGGGTGATGGGAAAAGACCAGGATCAATTTGTCCGGATTGGATTCTATTTCACTTACCATCCAGTCATATTGGCGCTGATCAAGCACTCCGGAAGCAAATGTTTCTATTGAGTTTTGGAGTCCCAATCCTATCTCTGCATCGAAATTGGCTGTATTGAGAATAATGCACAGGATATAGGGTTTTCCTTCAGGGCTGAAGCTGTAGTATCCTTCTTGTTTGGTGTAAGGTAATTCAGGCGCTGGCATATTTTTAAATCCATGCCCGTTTACAGGGTCTAGCTCCAGATATTTGGCAATGGCTTTTTGCTGGTTGGAGATAGCGTCAGGCAAGGCGCCAATCGCAGGGGTCAGAAAGTCGACATTATTTACGCTTCCCTGGTACATTGTATCATGGTTGCCGAGAGTGGCATACCATGGTATTGCGAGCGCCTCTTGATCACCCAGAGGCATAAGATCATCTTTAAATCCTTTTAGTTCGTCTGGAACAGGATCAGGAGGATATTCATTTGTCCTGTCATTAATGTCTGTAGGAGGGGTTCCATGGGCTATCTCTATGAACCATTGCAATTCGTTCTCAAGACATGTGTCGGTATTGTCTCCGGTATTCATCATAAAATCCATAGGGGAAGGGGAATCTGCATTAGCCGCATTGATAGAACGTACAACAGCATTCCATGTGCGGGCAGAATATATATCCTGGTTTCTTGTTGTGCTATCTGAGATATAATCCTCACCAATAGTTGTGGTAAGTCCTTGGCCTTCATATTCTAAGGGTATAATGCCAGCAGCTTTTAATTCCTCAAATCGAAGATTGTTCCCTTCATCTACGATATGTACATCCGTGAGATGTGCAAAATCGAGCAATTTGATATCGCTGGAAGATTCGGCGAATACCTTTATCGGGTTTGAAACCATGGATGCTGCGCCCAATGCGCCTGCAGCCTGTAAGAACCTGCGCCTGTTGATTTTTGGAAATTTTTCTTTCCCCATAAGTCCTCCATTGTGAATAAAGTAAAAGGGCTTTTTACTTTACCTGCCGGATATTTGTTGCCTATACTGCTTATTACCCTAAAGGATATGCGAGGTCAAGAGTGACAAAGCACAGGTTATGGGTAATGGGTTATAGGCAATTGGCAAAAAGTAGGAAGTACGAATGTCGCAGATCTAGAGTCTACAGTCTGAGTTAAAGTATCCCGTATGAATATTTTTTGAATGATTGATGTGTATTTTTAAAATGTTTTGTTGTATTATTATATTATTGTTACCGATATACGCTTGTTGTTTAAATAGAAGTATATGCGGTTGTTTTGAAAAAAAGATGAGGGGGTTCAAATAATGGTCGGGAGGTTTTTCAGGTTTTTCGGTCTGGTCTGTATTGCTCTTCTGGTGCAAACATGCTGTCTTTCCGGTTTCCTCGGAAAAAATGCTTTTTCAGCAGGAATGCCTGACACGTACGGCTTTGGCATGAGGGCCATGTCTTTAGGCGGTGCATTTACTGCAGTAGCTGATGATTATTCTGCCACCTTTTATAATCCTGCAGGTCTTGTCCAGCTTGAGGCTAGCCAGTTGTCATTTGAATTTCTCTATACGCATCCTTCATTTGATGTAGAAAGTCTTGCTACAGGCGAAGATCTGGTGACCTATGATGCCAACGGAGATATAAGGACTGACCCTTCTTCAGGCCTAAACCAGAGATTTTTTACGTTTGGTGCTGTTGCTGATATGAATAAAATGGATATAATCGATCTTTCACATCATATTCAGATAGGCTTTGCGGCATCTCTTTCAGAGGGAATACATCTGTCCCAGCGTATGAAGGGATACCCTCCTGATCAGCCGCATTTCATAAGATATGGCGACAGCATTGACCGCATGAACCTGGCGCTCGGCACCGGCATAGAACTGATAGACGGCAAAGTATCTGTGGGCGTTGGTATGCAGGCTATGATGGACATAAAACGTGGAAGAACATACACCAACGAAGTGTCAGGGGATACAATTGCACAGGGTGGGGCAGATGTAGAGATGAGATATGATCCTATTGCCGGCTTGCTTTTTACTCCAGGTAGCGGGAACATGCGGATCGGTTTTTCCTGGAGAGATGAGCAGCTTGCTGAAGCAGATGTTCTAAATATCAAGGAGGATGATGGAACAACAACTTATGTGGAACTGGAAAACTTTTTTGTTCCTGAAGAATATTCCCTGGGCATTTGCTTTGACCGTAACACATTTTTTATCTCAATAGAGGCAAACAAACAAAAGTGGTCTGGCTACAATGATTTTCGGGCAAAGGATCAGTACTATTACGGCGAAAGCACTGATTTTAAAGATACACTTAATAAGCGGGTTGGCATAGGGTGGAGAATGAATGAGGCAACCACAGTAATGGCTGGGTTCTGCTCTCAGGAAAGTCCTGTGCCAGATCAATCAGGAAGACGTTCTAATTACATAGACATGGACAAATACATATATTCTCTTGGCATCTTCAAGATCGTAAAACCTGAGAGATTTCATAAGCCGCTGCAGGTTGTTGGCACACTTCAATACCAGAAATGCGATGATTACACTGTGGATAAAACCGGAGTTACAGGTGTCACCTGGGTTAATCAGGAAAGCTATAAAGTAAAGGGTGACATATACTCAGGCGGCATATCTGCAAGTTTTATCTGGTAGGAGATGAGAGGAGCCAGTTACTCGTAAAACGTGAATCGTAAATCGTTTATTTGGATGTTTAATGTTCAACGTTCTATGTTGGAAGAAGCATCCATAGTACAGATTCCATTGGTTTAATTGGTTTGATTTGTTGTATTGGTTAAAAAATGGACATCAAACACAACTATTGACTCACGCACAAATAATGTCCGTGTCTGTCATTCCCGCGAAGGCGGGAATCCAGGAAAGCACTGGATTCCGGGTCAAGCCCGGAATGACAATCCGCTCTTTAAGCTGTAATCCTTAATCCATAATCCTTGACCCTGTTTTATTTCATAAGCCGAACAACTGGCCGCAACACAGATCTTACTGCTGCTTTCAGTATCGGCTTTTGCGCTATGAATTCAGCAATCGGAGGGCTCAGTCTGTAGTATGTCTTCACAAATATCCTGCCGATCGGATTAGTCAATAAATGTACATCTCTGAATCTCCTTAGGGTGATGACCTCTGGCTCCATAATTGTGCCGAATGCGGCTGTTGCGATAAAGCAATTGTGGTCATGTTCTTGTTGTTCGCTGAGCGTAAAGTCTTTAATAGTCGCAGATACTACCTGGGGTATTGCAAAGAGTAACCCGGTATTTCTGTCCGTGTCTGCTCCTTCGGCCCCTCCTGCCCCCCCGTTGTTAACGCCGCCATCATTATAGGAAACGTAAAGGCATTTTTTCGCCGCATAACAGTCCTCATATTTATTCTCCACAAGGTCATTCTTGCAAGCCTCACAGTTGTTTCTTCCCGTAGGGCAGTCAGTGCCTTCAAACTGGAACATGCGGGTTTCAATTGTGCCTGTGCCATTTTTGTTGTCATAGATCGTGATGCGTCGCCATTCATTTGGCCACGCAGCTACTGCATCTGTATTGATATTCCAGTAGCCAGCCTTACCATTTTGTCTATAGGTTCCATTATCCACAGGGTCAATACGGTTGAAGTGCACATGACCGTTGATATGGGCAATTACGTTTTCATGGCTGCACAGAGCATCCATAAGCTCCTGCGTAGTGATATCGCTTTGTTCATCGGCAAATTGTTCATTCACAGGGTCGCCATGGGAAAATATCAGGCAGAGTTTGTTTGCATTGGCTTCTATGTCAGCGGTCATCCAGTCGAACTGCCTCTGATCCATAACTGCTCGTGCCTCTGTTTCTTTTGTTGATGATGTCCCTCCCGTTCCCGCTATTTCAGGGTTGAAATTGGAAGTGTTCAGCACAATGCAGTGTATGTATGGGTTGGGGTCAAAGCTGTAATAGCCTTCCTTCTTTGTATAAGAGCCCTCTGGCTCAGGCATATTGGCAAGTCCGTGCCATGCAGGACCAGGATTCGATATAGAGTGGCCTTCATTTCCGTAACTGTCCGTAGTGCCAGTTAGATTGTATGCCTGGATGGTCTCATCTTGGTAGGTGAGATCTTCGGTATTTACGCTAGCGGCAGGGAGAAGGTTTTGCACATTGTTGGCAGTGCCCTGATACTCAGTGTCGTGGTTGCCCAAGGTTGTATACCAGGGTAGAATGAAACCTTCAGGGGAGGGGTCTAATTCAGCAATAAGATTATTGTTAGCTGCTGAACGCTCTTTGCCCTGACTGTCTGTCGTTGTGTCATAGCCTGTAGGATATTTTCCGTTTGCGATATCGATAAACCACTGCAATTCATTATCAAGGTTGGTATCTGTAACATCCCCTGTGTTCATAACAAAGGCCATGGGTTCTTGCCTGTGTTTTTTGTTTATATCACGTATCACACAGTCCCATATTTTGGCAGACAAATACTGTTGATCTCTGCATGTTGATGTTATGGCCTGATCCATCCACCCCTGCATATTAAGAGGTACTAGTCCTCCGGCCTTTAAGTTCTCGAATCGCATAGGATTTCCATTATCGCAGATATGGATATCAGTGACCTGGGCAAACTCCAGCAGTTTGGTTGGAACAACAGTGCCGTTTGAGATAACCTCCAGATCATTCCTTGTCTCAGCTATTTTGGTGCTAGGTGACACAGGGGTAGCGGCAAATAATTTTAAAGGATTTAAGACTGACAGAGCACCAAATGCGCCTGCAATTTTCAGAAATTTACGTCTGGTTATCTCGAAAATTTTGCTTTTCCCCATAACTCCCCCATTGCGAATAAAATAAAAGGTCAGCAATTTAACTGCCGGATATTTGTTATATATGCTGCATATTAGCTTAAAAGATAGACTAGGTCAATAGTGACAAGTGACAAGTAACAAGTGACAAGTGACAAGTGTTAAGAAAGGGACAAAGGAACCGGCACAAAGTTGAAAGCTCAAAAAGAACGGTTTAAGGTGTAGGGTACAGGGTGTAAGGATTACAAATTTCGGATTTCGAATTGCGAATTTCGGAATGTAAACACCGAACATAGAACATTGAACAGCAAAATGAACGAGTTACGCTTTACGAATTACGAATAATGAGTCTCCCTCCACTGGGAGACTGTGTCACAATCAGGGAAATGCCATGTTTGTCATTCTGAACGAAGTGAAGAATCTCATAAAATCAATGAGTTGGAAAATAGAGATTCTTCGGCTAACGCCTCAGAATGACATTACGACACAGCCTCCAAGGGAGAGGGGTTTACGAATCACAAATCACGATTTCCGAATTTCGAATAACGATTAACGAATCACGAATTTCAGCCAGCACAGATTTCCAACAAAGACCATAAGAAATAACATTAATGGATTAATTGCATTAGTATCTGTTGAGGCAATAAAACAAATGCCTCCTCCGCCACCGCCACCGCCACTATCTCCTCCCTCGTCATCTTCTCCGCTTCCTGATGAGGGATCAGCAGTGGTGGCAAAGGCCACATCGGAATATCCTGAGTCGCCGTCAATGTTATATGCCCTTATGCGATAATAATATGTAGTGGATGCGCTAAGTCCTGCATTGCTGTAATTCTTAATGTCCCTGCCAGCAGTTGCTATCTGAGTGTAGTCTAAATCTGTTTCGGTTTTTCTCTCTATTTTGAAACCCAGTTCATTCGGGATGTTATCAGTCCATGAAAGATTTATTCGTGAACTTGAGATTGCAGTCGAAGTAAGGCCACTTAGCGAGCCCCTAAGCGTTCTGAGTACATCCAGGGCATTAAAGGCATTGATCCTGCCGCCGGAAACGGTTTTTCCGTTTAAGGCATCCTTTTTATCGACAGTAGCCAGGATGCATTCTTTTACCTGTGCGAGAGTAATGTCAGGGTCAAAACTCCACAAAAGTCCAGCAAGCCCTGAAACATGGGGGGTGGCCATTGAGGTGCCGTTCATGTATTGATAGTCTACATCTGGTTCATTTGAAGAAGTTGCATCTGGATCTGCAGCAGTGATTTTCACATTATCAATATACCATCCGTCAGCCGTGGTTTCATCGTCAGAGGTAAAGAAAAACTGTATATAGACTGACTCCTCCCCATCATATGCGCCAAGATCCACATATACATTCTTCCAGTTGTCAGAAAGATTTCCGGAGATCCCATTTGTATAGAAAGTCGTATTTATTAATGCGGTCTGATCTTGCCACGTAACCCCGTTTGTAGAAGTTTTGATTTTCAAATAATCTCTTCCGGTTTCCGAAGATCCTCTTAGTTGAAACTCAAGCTTTGTTCCGCTCAAACCAGAGAACGAGTGCTGTGTCTGTATCCATGAGCTTGTGTTATTTTCATACGATCCGGAAGAACTGTCTGTAATGCATGGATTGCCGCTGAATAAAATGATTTCCCATGAGCTTGTCCCGCCGGTAGACCATTCTCCCATACCGCCACTGAAGTTATCACTCCATGCCGTTTGTCTTATGGGCATGGCACTTAAGATGCTTTTTCCTGGCGCTCCCACATCAACAGATGTCCTGCCATAATTGGAAAAGGAGCATAAGGCATCATTCTGATCGGTTGCAGCAACAGAGATGATGTTCGGCAGATCATAGCTTGCCGGATAAAATGGTTTTATTTCGCTATCGTTATTCTTTGCGTCATTTCCTGCTGCAGCAACAAATAATATGCCGGCATTATTTGCACTGGAAATAGCAGCTCTTTCAGTGTCGGAAGCAGTAGAATAGCCTCCAAAGCTTGCATTGATGATTTTCGCCCCATGGGCTATCGCGTAATCAATAGCATCAACCTCATCTGAAACAGATCCGTTGCCAAAAGCATCCAGAAACCGTACAGGCATGATCCGGACATTCCAGCATACTCCTGCCACACCTGTATTATTATGGCCTTTTGCAGCCATTATGCCGGCAACATGCGTACCGTGGCTGTCGACATCCATTGGATCGTTGTCATTATCCACAAAGTCCCAGCCCTGTATGATATTGCCAACAAGATCAGGGTGATAGTAGTCCACCCCTGTATCGATTACTGCTATGACAACACTGCTGCTCCCAGTTACAATATCCCATGCCTCAGTCGCATCGATATCAGCGTCACTGGTGCCTCCCGGGTCATTGTTTACAGGCTGACCTGTATTATTGAGTCCCCATAAATATCCCCAGAAAAAATCATTGGGGATTGTTGATGCGCGATGCCGCAGGTAATTCGGCTCAGCATATTCTATATTGGGGTCATTTTTATAGATTTCCAGGACATATTCAACGCTCAAATCTGATGGAAGTTTCAGGCGGTACGCATCAATTATCTTCAAGTGCTTTATGGTTCTCATGCCCAGGCGGGAATGGATGCTCTTTATGCTGGAAGCAGTCACGCCTGATTTATATTTTACCAGTAGCTCTCCAGGTACATATTCTTGATTAAATAAGGGGGCGGAATTGCTCTGCGCGACTGCAAAGCCTGCTGCTATAAGAAATAAAAAAAGGATTGCGAGAAAGAACGTTTTTTTGCGTGCAATGATATTCAACATATATTTAATCATCTATTCCTGTACCGTTTTTCGTTATTCGAAATCCGTAATTCGAAATCCGAAATTTGTAATCCCTTTATCCTCGCTCCTCGAACCTCGATCCTCAGTCCTTACCTTACACCCTGCACCCTACACCTTAAATCGTTCTTTTTGAGCTTTCAACTTTGTGCCATAGTGCCTCTGTGCCTTTATTCTTTTAACTATTTACTCGTCACTCGTTACTATTTACTTTTCACTATTCACTCATTACGATTTACTATTCACTTCTTCTGTTTTCTGAAATCGCGGGGGTATAGGTTTTTTCTTCATGAGTGCATGAAACTTTGTAAAATCTCCGGTTTTTTGTGCATATTCACGTGCCTTTTTGAGATCAAATTGCCACTGTCTCATCTCATCAACATAGTCAGCACGCATCTGTGTAAATTCTTTTATCTGTTCTTCTTCATACTGAGCCTGCTCTTGTGAAGCTTCATAGCGCTTAAGTTCTTCAGGACTCATCTTGTCCAGTTTTTCTTGTTTTTTCTGCTCAAGCATTTCCATGAATTCTTTGCTTGAGCGGGGCTCGGT
>JAGVNP010000301.1 GCA_020053185.1 Deltaproteobacteria bacterium
ACAAACTCGGCGACGAGGTACGCTACGTGAATTTTATGGATAATCCAGTTAAGATCCTGGTAAATAATAAAGAGGATATAAATCATATCCTGGTACTTCCCAATCTGGGCAAAAAGTATCAGGAGAGCAAAAAGAAACCTAAGGATAAGTGGCTGAAATGCAATCTGTGATGATTTAACATATTTAAAATTGGCCTAACTATCCTTGGGGTAGCTAGGCCAATGGGATCATAATTTTTTTAAATCAACGATTATTTGGCTAACAATCCACCATCAACAGGAATGATTGCCCCTGTTACATAGCTTGATGCACTTGATGTAAGAAATACAGCGAGGCCCTTCATGTCATTTTCTTCTCCATATTTTACCAGAGGAATCTGTGCCAAGGTTAAATCAAGGATTGGTTTCATCTCAGGTTTGAACACATATTCCATCATGTCTGTACGGAAGAACCCAGGGGCTATGCAATTGACATATATGTTGTATCTGGCTAGCTTTACGGCCAAGTTTTTCGTAAGTGTTTCAATGGCTGCTTTTGATGAGTTGTAGGCAACTGCAGGATGTGCTTCCTCAATGCCACCCCTCGATCCATAGAAAGAAGAAACATTAAGAATTTTGCCGCCCCCCTTGTCTTTCATGATATTTGCTACTCTCTGGGTTAGTATCCATACACCTCTTACATTTACATTAAAAATCTTATCCCATTTATCAAGAGGATACTCTAGGGTCGGTGCTCCCCAGGTAATGCCTGCGTTGTTTACCAGAATATCTACAGTACCGAACTCTTTTATTGTTGCATCAACGAGGTTGTTGATGTCATCTTTTGATGCCATGTCGCATTTTACTGCAAGTGTCTTTATACCAAGTCCGGCCAGCTTTTTTGCAACCTTCTCGCAATTCTCCACTTTTCTGGATGCGATGACCACGTTCGCGCCAGCTTCAGCCAGGCCAGTTGCAATAAATTCCCCGATGCCTCTTCCGCCTCCTGTGACAATGGCGACCTTTCCGCTCAAATCAAACAGCTGTTTTACATTCATGCAAACCTCCTTGTGTGTGATGAGACTGAATTTATTTTTTATCGATTAGCTTATAAAATCGTTTTTCTGATCGTTCCCTTATTCCCTCGTAGAGCGATCGGCCATGGCTGTCCATAGTTACAAGTGCAGGGAGTTTTTCCACATTTAAAATCCACATGGCTTCTGGCTGGCCGAATTCTTCCAGCATGTAGACTGCCTCAACTTTTTTGATGTGCCTGGCAATAGAAATAGCTGCACCGCCAGCTATGCTCAAGTATACGCAGCCGAATTTTTTCATGGCAGTTAACGTATTTTTACCCATGCCTCCTTTGCCCATGATAGCGCCAGGTTGAAATTTTTTGATGATGGCAGCCTCATACGGCTCTTCCCTTATGGATGTGGTAGGGCCTGCAGCAATGATGCTCCACGCATTCCCTTTTTTTATTACCACAGGACCGCAATGGTATATTACATGGCCTTTGATATCGATTGGCAGCTTGCCTTTGGAAGCAAGATATTTGTGGATCTGATCTCTTGCAGTGACGATCCTGCCGGAGAGCGTTATCTGATCTCCGGCTTTTAGTTTTTTGATTTCATTCTTATCGAACGGAGAGATAATGTGTTTTACAGCCATTTTTTTATCTCTCCTTTATCGCTAAGTTCTATTGCATATCTTCGGGTAGCCCAGCATGAATAGCTTACTGTAACAAAATAGCATGCAGGATGCCGCTCAATAACACTGATCTTTACACCCAAAAGTGTTGTTTTTCCGCCTAAGCCCATTGGCCCTATGCCGAGGTCGTTAGCTTGATCGAGAACGATTTTTTCAAGCTCTGCGAGTTTTTTTACAGGATTTTTATCATTGAGTTTTCTGAAAAGCTGCTCTTTTGCATGAAGATATCCGGCTGCTCTGTCTCCTCCTATGGATACACCAAGTATACCCGGCGCACAGCCGATTCCTTGTGCTTTGAATACTGCATCCAAAAGACAACGACGCACGCCTTCTAAATCTCTGTTGGCACTTAAATTGGAGCAGGGAAGGCTGTACTGCGTACTCATGTTTTCTGATCCGCCGCCTTTGAGCATGAGATAAACTTGAGTTGGCCCGTCCCAAGTATGGACATAGATCTGCGGTATGTTTGTGCCTGTATTTTTTTCAGTAAGGGTATTGACGCTGTTCTGGCGCAAGATACCTTTATCTGTGAGATCTTTTGCTGCGCTTTTGATTGCATCTTCGATTGCAATGACGCCAGGCACTGGCCTTGATTTTATTATGGCAGTGATCATGCCCGTGTCCTGGCACATGGGTTTCTGCTCTTTTTTAGCAAGGCCAATGTTTTGCTTGATGATAGACAGGGTTTGATAGCCAGGAGAATTCAGAGTTTCTTTTTTAAGCGCTGCTGAGATTGCTAATGAAATGTCAGACGGAAGCTCTGTTGCGGTTCTTTGTATAAGGGTGAGCATGCTTGCGTGTAACTTTGATTTTAGCATTCTCTTAAATTATCATAACTGAAATGGTTTTCAAAGGGACAAAGAGGGCTTTGGTTTGATTGGTTTTATTTGTTTGATTAGTTTAACTGGACGAGAGCTCAACCAATAGAACTAATAAAACTAATGGAACTGTTCGGAAGCCCACTACCTTGACACTACCATACCCCTATGTTAGCAAGGTAAAAGTTTGATGGACGGGACGTGGCGCAGCCTGGTAGCGCACCTGAATGGGGTTCAGGGGGTCGGAGGTTCAAATCCTCTCGTCCCGACCAGTGAAATCAATAAGTTATACCAAACCTACCCTCTCTTATTTCAAATCAACCACACTGAGAATAAACCTTAGAAATATCAGAGATCTGGATTTTTGATTAAACAACAGTATCTGTGGACTTTCTCTGAGTACTGGTCCTGCATGTCGTGCAATATTCAATATTGTGCTACGCTACAGAAAATGCACAAAAATGTTTCATTGCAAACAAAGAACAATCATGTGGCATCATGGCTTTATATTGTCTGAAACGCTTGACTTCTTGGCGTTTTGTAACAAATTGTTGCTCTTGGCATAGAGGTTGCTTTTACACAGATTGGGAAAGAATATAAAGGAGGACAGTATGGAGTTTATTGGCGAAGATCTATTTCACTTTCAGGCATCACTTGAGCAGTCAGGGTTTACGCTTGAGGATTTCATCAGAGAGAATTACGTCAATAAATGGATAAATGAAGAACTTTTTGCAGCCATGACCATCCGAACCACTATGGTGACTGCAATCCATAATTATCTTGTAAACGAAGGGCTATTAAACCTTGAGCGCGTGCAGATGAGCCCTTTGACAGACCCTCTTGCCCATGATGTAGAACATGTACCCACCATTCATTATAAGGGTATGCCCTATGTGGCAACGCACTCCATGATCTACAGCAAGTTTCTCTCGTGCTTCAATTCCAGGCTCAAGGGCATCTTTGTGGATTCACCCAATATCAGACTGGAGATCGAGAGTCCGCAGAGAAAACAGAGAGGCAAGTATCTGATCGATTTTTCTCAGATCGATGTCGAACTCAGGAGAAACAAGGGAATCGATTTTGAAGAATATAAGAGCAAGCCTGAAAAGGTGAAGAAGATCCTAAAAGAAGATCTTGAGCGCGCCATTGATTTTTTCGAGCGTATGATAATTGCAGGAGTAACGGCAATCGTTGAGAAAAATCAGGATGAACTTAAAGCCCTGGGCGTTGCATTGGAGGTTCCTGTTCAGCCGTTCCCCAGGCTAAAGCATGATGAGATAGTGAAGAAGTACGGCAAGATCAATACTGATGCAAAAGCAGGAGAGGATGTTTCCTCTCAATTCTTCTGGATAATAGGGCTTATGCGGGAAAACTATGATCTCATCTATCCTTATATCCTTCCAGATGGGACAAAAATCCCGATTTCCTCATTTACTTCGGACATGATCTACAACTATGATATCTGCGCCAAGTCCATCATAAGGGAGACCGGCAAATTTACACCGGCGCTTGAGATCCTTTCTGGTGCAATAAGGGAATGGCTCTATGAGCCCATTATAGAGAGGCTTATTGATAATAAGGTAATCCCTGAGCGACCAAAGTTTGAAAACGGGCAGCTCACCAACATAGAGATCCTTGATGGGTATGGACCGTTCCTGACTGCAGTGCACATGAAGGATGCAAAAGGCAAACCATATTTCCCCGAGACTTTTGGCGCTGGAATAGGTGTAGAAAGATCCTTGTATGCAATGCTGAAAGGACCAAAGATAGAAAAGATCGATGATCTGACATGTTTTGGAAAGAACCCGGATTCCTATCCGATATTCTTGTTCTAAGGCACAAAGTACCAAAGGCACAGAGGCACAAAGAAAAACTCTGTGCCTAAGATCTTGCGCTTCTGGCGGTTTTTATACTTTTCACGTTCGATGAGATAAGTTCAGTGAGAGTTAGCTCGTACTCGTCTAAGGAGCCAATATGTCATGGATGGCCTTTATGATCTGTGTTTTTTGGCTTTCATCCTCGATTTTTTCGCCAAGCTCATCCACCACATAGAATACGTTATCACAAAAATCCCCATCCCTGGAGACAAAGGCTCTATGGATATTGAGGCAAAAGCTGTTAATGACTTTTGCAATATGAAAGAGTATCCCGATCCGGTGCGGCGCAGAGATCTCGATCAGAGTGAAAAAATCAGAACGTTCATTATTGATAATAACCGATGGGTGCTTTTTGCGGATCATCGTGCGCTGTGTTCCCTGGAGCGGTTTTGTAACAAGTACCCTCCCATCAATATCGAGCTTGTCCAATGATATGAGATTAAACTGATCTGCAATCTTGTTCCATTCTGTAAAGCCTTTCCATGCTGGCATGACCTCAAATACGTCTACTGCAGTATTGTCAAGCCATGTGAATATTTTTGCAGAGAGGATGTCGAGATGATTGATTGCCATGATGCCGGTCAATGTGGCAAATAGACCGGGCCTGTCCATTGCGATGATGGTCAGAATAAAATGGTCTCCCTCCTGGGTCACATGAATCTCGATATCGGACAATGATCGTATTTTTACGCTCAATTTTAAGTGGGTTATGATATCAGCGCTATCTATGAGCAGCACGTAGATCTGGGGCAAAGCCCATAGACGGCCTGCAAATTTTTTTCCAAGTTCATCTGGTACCCTGTGAAGAAGCTCCTGCCACTTTTTGGCCAGATGGGTGGCATTGCCTGGCTCTTTTAGCAAGCCTTTTTGAAGAATGTTGAGGGTTTTTCTGAAGAGCTCGCGGATAAGGGCTGCTTTCCAGTCAGTCCATGCTCCAGGCCCTGTTGCCTTTGAATCAGCAATTGTGAGGAGGTAAAGGTGAAGCAATTTTTGTGTGTCACCCAGCATCTGTGCAAACTCAATGATGACACGCTCTTCCGAAAGGTCACGGGTAAGCGCAATCTGCGCGAGAGCAAGGTGTTTTTTTACAATGAATCGAATAAATTCTGCCCTGTCTTCTGAAAGGCCAAGCCTGATGACAATCTTATATGCGAGATCTGCACCATGTGAGGAGTGCTTTTCTTTGCCCCCTTTTCCAATATCATGGAGTAGAGCAGTTAAGTATAGGAGTTCTTTATCTTTTATCTGCGAAAATGTTTCGGACTCTTCTTTTTCAAGGGATTTCATCTCGTGCAGGGTAAGAATACTGTGCAGATCTATGGTCAGGGTATGGTATACCCCAAACTGGGTTCGCCCTTTAATCCCTTTGAACTCAGGGATAAAGCGTTCAAGAACACCCATCTCGATCATAGCAGTCAAGGCCTCCTGTGCCTCTTTTGCTCTCAGGAGTTGGAGGAATACATCTCTTGTACTGGAACAAGCTATTCGCACAAGGGAGAGATTGTCACGGATGAGAGATCTTGCTGAAGGGTGGAGAGGTTTTCCCAGTGTTGCCATATGTGCAAAGGCTTTCAGAATGAGATCCGGATCTTTATCTATCTCATGGTTTTTTGAGAATATGATCTGGTCTGATTTGAGCTCAAAATGTGAATCAATTCTTTTATTTGTTTTATTTTTATCAATGCCAAGGCTATGGGCCATTGCAGTGATTGCTGCACTACTCACTGATTTCAGGATAAGTGCATTGTGATGGGATTCTCTCATGAATAGTTCTGACGGAGTTAAAACCCCTTCTTTGATGTGCAGAGAATGTGCAATGGTATCCTGATACTCCAGATATATCCTGTCATTTTTTCTAGCAGAGATTGTGTGGAGAAGGGCTCTTACCTTTAAGAGAAAATTGAGAGCAGATAAAAGTTCTTTATGATCAGTATGGCTTATAATGCCTGCAGATTCGAGTTCCGATAGATCATTGGCTTTGCAGACAATTTTTGCTGCCCACATCATGCTGTGAAAATCTCTTAGCCCGCCTTTTCCTTCTTTTAGATCAGGTTCCTGAATATATGAGACATCACCGAAGGCGGCATGGCGTTTTTTGTTGTGCAAGGTAATGTTTGCAAAGAATTTCTTTTTGTTGCGAAAAACCCTGTCTTTTATCAAGGCCTTTTGAAGGTCTTTAAAAAATCTATAATCTCCGCAGAGAAACCTTGCATCAAGTAGTGATGTGCTAAAGAAGAAATCTTTTCTCGCATCGTTAAGCGCTTCTTTTATTTTTCTTACACTGTAACTAACATTGAATTTTTTGTCCCACAAAGGATACATTATGGAACGGAGTAGGTTTTCAGTCTGACTTTGAGTGGCTTTTTGAGTGAGGAGCAGGAGATCAAGGTCTGAAAATGGGCACAACTCTTTTCTCCCGTATCCGCCAAGTGCTATGAGCCCCCAGTCTTGGAAAGAAGGATGGTTTTCAAAAAGACGGATGATAATCTCATCGGTCTGTCGCGTAAGATCTTCAGCAAGGGTTATTCCATTATATGACATAAGCTATCTCTGAATTATTAATATCACCCCATACAATAAACTACCTGTATGGGGTGATATCTTAGGGGGCTTAGATAGCATCAACGCCTGATTCGCCTGTTCGTATGCGTATGACCTGTTCCAATGGAATGATGAATATCTTGCCATCGCCGATTTTTCCTGTCTTGGCCACTTTCATGATGGTATCTACCACGGCATCAGCTAGGCTAGATTCTACTACGATTTCCATCTTTATCTTGGGGATAAAGTCTACCTCATACTCAGCGCCTCTATAGATTTCCTTATGTCCTCTTTGTCTGCCAAACCCTTTTACCTCAGTGATGGTCATGCCCTTGATGCCGATGGAATGCAGGGCCGACTTTACCTCATCGAGCTTAAATGGTTTTATGATCGCTTCTATCTTTTTCATACAATCCTCCTTTTTATCTTATCGAATAGCCTGTTTCACCATGGAGACTCACATCGAGACCTTGCACTTCTTCTTCCTCGCTTACCCGCAAGCCCACGGTCTTTTTGATCAGAATGAGTATTATTGAGGTCGCCACGAACGAGAAGGCAATGACACTCAGCGCACCGATTCCTTGCACAAAAAATTGCCGTGGATTACCGAATAAAAGACCTGTTGCACCAACAGATGCGAATAGACCTGTGGCAAGTGCTCCCCAGAGTCCGCCAATGCCGTGCACTGCAACAACATCGAGAGAATCATCATAGCCAAGATGTTCTTTTAGCAGGATTGCAAGATAACATATGATGCCCGCAATGCCGCCTATAGCAATGGCCGCAAGTGGCTCAACAAATCCTGCCGCAGGGGTTATGGCAACAAGGCCTGCAACTGCACCTGAGGCTGCGCCCAAAGTAGTTGGTTTTCCACGGATAATTTTTTCGATGAGTATCCATGAGAGTGCAGCTGTTCCGGTTGCGATCTGTGTAGTGAAGAATGCCAGGGTTGCTGTTCCATTTGAGGCCAAAGCGCTTCCTGCATTGAAGCCAAACCATCCGAACCAGAGAATGCCTGCGCCGAGCACGGTCATGGTAAGGTTATGGGGATAGATAGGCTCTTTCTTGTATCCTTGTCGTTTTCCTATGATAAGGGCTGCTACCAAGGCTGCGGTTCCGGCGTTTATGTGGATAACTGTTCCTCCGGCAAAATCCAGTGCCCCGAGTTTTCCAAGCCAGCCGCCACCCCATACCCAGTGGCATACAGGCAAGTAAACAAAGGTGCTCCACAAAATAGTGAAAATAAGAAATGCAGAAAACTTCATGCGTTCGGCAAAAGCACCTGTGATGAGAGCGGGTGTGATGATCGCAAACATTAACTGAAACGCACAAAAGAGTAGATGAGGAATATTCTGAGAATAAGGTCCAGGATCAACGCCTACTCCTATCAGTCCTAACCATTCCAGAGAACCGATAATTCCTCCTGCATCGGTTCCGAATGCAAGGCTGTATCCATACAAGACCCAGATGAGAGAGACCACGCCCAGGCAGATAAAACTCTGCATCATGGTACCCAGTACGTTCTTTGAGCGGACAAGTCCCCCATAGAACAGTGCGAGTCCCGGGGTCATGAGCATGACCAGAGCTGTTGCAACAAGCATCCATGCAGTGTCGCCTGAGTTAATCATAAAATTTTCCTCCTTTATTTTTCTCTATTCATTTATCAGCAACGAGCATGCCAAATCTTAACAACTTAAAATAACTTAATTTATCTGCAATGCATTAAAAATGAGGAGTTGCAATTTTGTGTCCTTTTGAGGGAAATCACTCAAATTGTTCTTTTACAAAGATAGACCACTCAGTTGTTTCTGAAGCGTTTTTCTACCGCTTGGATATAATTCTCAAATAGTATCTTGAAGTGTTTAGCAATGGCAGATGCGTTTTCCTTTGCATCATGGAGCAAGGCCCTTGTATCAACTGAGCCCTGAATGAGCCGCTCATTATCTGCTTGTATCCATTTTTTTATCTGAGCAAGGGTTGCAGCATAATTGTCGAATTGAAGCCCTATTATGTGAGGTCGTTGAACAATAGATATTGCTTCGACAGAGCATTGCTCGGATGTTACGAGCACCTCGATTTCTTTTGGCAGTGGAGGAAGAATGGCCTGCTCATGCCATTTGAAAAGGGGAAAAGGAGACGGTATACCTTGAAAAACAGGATGATGATAACCGCTTTTTGTGAGATGCCCTGGAATAAAACCTACACTTTTGCTGGAATTAGGGCCTACTGTTGCACCAAACGCATCAGCGAGAAGCTGATGTCCCAGGCAAAAACCCAGATAAGGCATGTCTGCATCAAGTGCCCTTTGAATAAGGATTTTTTCATATTGTAAAAAAGGGTATGTATCTTCCTGATCAATGTTGGGAGTGCCACCCAGCACAATGAGCCCGTCATACTTGGAAATATCCGGTGTAGCTTTGTGCCATATTTCCACGGTGTGAAGCTCAATGTCATGTTTACTTGAGCATTTTCTGAGAAGCAAACTCACATTTTCATGAGGACTATGTTGAAACACGAGAAATTTTTTTGTCATGATAATATCTCCGGCCTGAGCGGTATGTACACATACAAGAGATCATGCGAAAAACAGAATAGCCATGGACATAAAAAAAACTTTTTGCTCGTGTTCATAAGTCCTCCTCATTCTTTGTATTTGCAAAGACTTCTACAATGATCGTGCCAAGAAAGGTTTCTTTCTGAAAATTTTTGCTAATCCATTGAAATCGTATGTAAAAGCCCCCATGCCAAGATTCTAATGTTAGTGTGGTAACCACATTTAAACGATGCATTTTCGTCTCAAAGAATGCGATTTGGTCAAAATTGTATTCCGTGTAACGAACATTGCCTGTGCTTATATCTAAAAATATTCGCAAGTTATAATAATCATATCGCCTGGTATCAAATTTGCTCTTTAGGTTACTAAAAAATATTTTCGGGGAAGGGAGTTTTATGCAAATAAACGGAGCAGATACAGCGTTTGTCCTTATCTCGGCAGCATTTGTTTTGCTGATGACTCCGGGCTTGGCGATTTTCTATGCAGGCATGGTGAGGAGTAAGAATGCGCTCGGAACCATTATGCAGAGTTTTATCCTTATCTCGCTTATCAGTATCGAGTGGGTCTATATTGGGTATTCTATGGCCTTTGGTCCTGATGTAGGAGGCCTTATCGGAAATCTTTCCTGGATTGGGCTTAGGGGAGTTGGGCTTGAACCAAGTGCGAACTATGCAACCACGATTCCTCACATTGTCTTTATGATATTCCAATGTATGTTTGCGGTTATTACCCCGGCATTGATCACAGGCGCATTTGCCGAGCGCATGCGTTTTGGTCCGTTTCTAGTATTCAGCCTTATATGGACTGTTTTGGTTTATAACCCCGTCTGTCATTGGGTCTGGGGTGCAGGAGGATGGCTCAACAAAATGGGAGTTCTTGATTTTGCCGGCGGCCTGGTTGTCCATCTTTCATGCGGTACAGCCGCGTTGGCTGCTGCCCTTGTGCTTGGCCCTCGAAAGGGATATGGCAAGGAAAACATTATTCCTCATAGCCTCCCCATGACATTGATGGGCACTGGTCTTTTGTGGTTCGGGTGGTTTGGATTTAATGGTGGCAGTGCCCTAGCTGCAAATGGCATAGCGGGCAGTGCATTTGTTGCAACACATCTTGGAGGCATGGCAGGAATGGCTATGTGGATTACGATAGAATGGGTACACCGCGGCAAGCCCACTACATTAGGCGCTGCATCAGGTGCTATTGCAGGTCTTGCAACCATTACGCCTGCTGCAGGTTTTGTGAATCCCAATTATGCGATCATTATCGGATTGCTCGGCGGACTTGTCTGCTATGGGGCTGTTGCTGCAAAGAGTAAGTTCGGGTATGATGATAGCCTGGATGTGGTGGGCATTCACGGCGTAGGAGGAACACTTGGTACGTTGTGCGTGGGTATTTTTGCTTCCACACTTATCAATGTGTGTGGTGCAGATGGAGTGCTTAGGGGAAGCTTTAGTCTTTTGAAATCGCAGATCCTTGGAGTGGCTGTTGTGGGACTCTACAGTTTTGGGATGAGTTTTATTTTGCTCAAACTCATTGATAGATTTGTCGGTCTTCGGGTTACAGAAGACACTGAAATTCAGGGTCTTGATCTGGGACTGCACTCTGAAACAGCATATAGTGAATAGTGGGGGGAGGATTTATGAAAAAGATAGAAGCTATTATAAAACCGTTCAAGTTGGATGAGGTCAAAGAGGCATTACGGGATATCGGCATAAAAGGAATGACCATTACTGAGGTAAAAGGATATGGCCGCCAGAAGGGGCATAAAGAAGTTTACAGGGGTGCAGAATACACTGTCGATTTTGTCAGTAAGATAAAGGTTGAGATTATTGTAGATCAATCCATGGTAGATCAGGTGATAGAAAAAATCATACATGCGGCACGAACAGGCAAGATCGGTGATGGAAAGATCTTTGTGCTGCCTGTGGAAGACGTTATTCGCGTAAGAACCGGTGAAAAAGGCATTGATGCGATTTAAGTTTTCGAGCAGGGACGAAAGCCCCTGCCACACAATCCTCAACCTATACTGTGAACATTCCCGATGTTTTGATCTAGCGCCCAGAGATGGACCAGTATTTTTTTGCAATCCATAAAATGATTGCCGAAGCATTGCCGACAGCATCGATCACGCCAACTAATGAATAAGTTCATTAGTGGCGATAATACCAATAGATAAAGTGACCGTGAAGAAAAAAGAAAGATTGGCCTGTCTTTTGCTTATAAGTTTATAGGGGGAGAGGTATGAAATTTCTTTCACGGGTAAGCACTGGGCTTAAAGGTCTTGATGAGATTATTGACGGTTTGAGGATCGGCGATAATGTTGTATGGCAGGTCGATCATATCAAGGACTATAAAAAGCTCGCTACATGGTATGTTGACAAGGCGCTTGAGGAACACAGGAGGGTTGTGTACATGCGTTTTGCCCATCACG
>JAGVNP010000146.1 GCA_020053185.1 Deltaproteobacteria bacterium
ATAGGCTTTTTCGTTATGATCAACTCCAAAGCGCAGCACTGCAGAAGTAACGACCTTGTCCGGCTCAAACGGGATATTGATCATGACAGGAATAACAGAAGTGTTGCGATATTCATAGGTGTCAGTGACTACCCGCATGACTTTTATGCCACCAGGCATTACTCTGTACTGTTCGTATCGGTGAATCAGGCGTACTGGTCCTATCGTGTAGGCAAGTTCATTGCTGTTTACCCCCTCCTCATTAAGAGTAACGCTCATGGCACCGAAGAGGAATTTCATGGTTATGCGCGTTTTCATCCGGTCAACAAAATTCTCTTTGCGCTGTCCTCCTTCTGTGATCCACCTGTGTTTAATAAAGGTGGTATGTTTTCCGTCCTTGGTGATAAGATATTCCAGTTTTCTTACATTTGTTTCAAAGGTTGCATGTTCGTAATCATAGACGATGTAAGGACGGAGTGACGAGCGTGCTGGCGGATTGAATGGAAAATAGAGCACATAGATCCAGCTCTTCTGGCCATTTACGGGATCAGCAATTTCAATTTCCGAACAATCTTTGTAACCGGGTGTCCATGCAGCCTGTGCAGCCCTGTGGCCTGATTCCTCCACCATGATGCTCAAGGTATCCTGGCTATCGAAGCGGCCATTGCGCAGATCCGTGTTTGGGATAGGCCCACCGTCGAATATCCAGTCGCCGTCTTCAGACCTCTCGTCGATTTGATAACGGATAGGTTCGAATTTTCCGTCATTGTACGCATAGACCCGTATGCCGGAGATCGGCTTTCCTATCATCTCTGATACAATACTGCCGCTGATTATCACCGAGTCGACATCTCTGGTCAGTGTTTTTTTCTGGATCATAGAATCAGATCCGTACGCCACGAAAGAACACAGCAGCATACCCAGGCACAAAACCATTGCAAACAACATATTGCATCTTTTCAAAACTCCACCTCCTTATTGATATTTCAATAAAATGCTAAAAAATCTTACAGACTTTCATTTTTATTCGGGGATCTGATGGGCAAAGTTGTTCTCTAAATGTCACGATTATGAACACCGTTAAGACCGGAATCCCAAAACGTTTCTGTGCTGATCGTTTTTCCATAGACCCCTTACAAATCAAAGATACAACACATAAAAACAAACTTTTTTGATGATACAAAGTTGTTCCGAATGTGTCAAGCCAGACTTCGCAAAAAGGCATTTCAAGCGGGCGAACCTATCTGAAAGGCAGTTTTTGGGGCATCTTTCTTTTCGGCTTAGCAAAGAAAGGGATATAAGTATGCTTGACTTTTTCTTTGCGTATGATACCTTGCAACCAAGGTACTAATGAGGGTTCTCATTGGTATCTCTTTATTTTTTCGTATGCATGGAGATGAATCATGAAGAAACGAATCCCAATCACGCGACAAGGATATGATGCGCTTAAAGCAGAGCTTGACCATCTGAAAAAGAAAGAAAGACCCAAGATAGTTGCGGACATCGAAGAAGCAAGGGGCCATGGTGATCTTTCGGAAAATGCCGAGTATCTCTATGCAAAAGAGCGTCAGTCCTTTATCGAGACGCGGATAAAAGAATTAGAGACAAAATTCTCCGCATTCGAGATAATCGATACATCAAAGCTTCCCTGTGACAAGGTTGTATTTGGATCGAGAGTGATAGTCTGCAATGTGGATACAGGTGAAGAGGTTGCGTATCAGTTAGTAGGTAGTGATGAGTCTGATATAAGCAAAGGAAGAGTATCCATTGAATCACCGATTGCAAAGGCGCTGATCGGGAAGAAGATCGAAGATGTGGTGATTGTGAGTGCGCCAAACGGCAAAAGAGAGTACGAGATCATCGAAATCCTCAAGTAGTAGTTTTTTCGATAACCTTGAACCTTAAACCTTAGACCTTGAACCTGTAGTTTTACGGTTCACGCTTCACGGAGGCATCCAACGCCTGTGAAGGCACCAGGAAAACATGCGGTCTTTGCGAGACAGGATCTTTTTCTACTACCACCGTGGTGTCGTACACATGCTCGATGTTCTGATATGTGAGCACATTTTCTGTAGGCCCTGAGGTGAAAATTTTTCCTTCCTTCAAGAGTACGAGTGTGTCGCAGTAGTAGCTTGCAAGATTGAGGTCATGGAGTATTGCAATAACAGTGAGTCCTTTTTGTTTATTCAGAGACCGGATGAGATCCATGATCCTGATCTGGTGTCCGATATCAAGGTGCGATGTTGGTTCATCGAGCAAAAGTAATTCCGGCTCCTGGGCAAGGCCCTGCGCAAGAACCACCCGCTGCAGTTCGCCACCAGAGAGTGAAGACACCCTTCTTTTTCTATAAGGGGTTATGTCAAACAGTGCGATAACTTCTTCTGCTATCTTAAAGTCATAAGATTTAAGCGGCTCAAGGCGGCCTCTGTGCGGGTATCTGCCCATGAGGATGAATTCTTCCACGGTAAAAGAGAATGGCACCTCGAAAAATTGGGGTATTGTTGAAATCTGCTTTGCAAATTCTTTTACAGACAGGCCGGAGATATCGCTATCCTTGTAGAGGATTTTTCCGCTCCATGGCGGAAGTATTTTGCTGATCGCCTTGAACAAGGTGGATTTGCCTGCGCCGTTTGGCCCCATGATCCCGACAAACGCGCCTTTTGGAATTTCAAGGCAGATTTCATTGATAACAGATTTTTTCTCATAGCCTGTAGAGAGGTTTTCTATTTTAAGCAGGCTCACATGACCTCCCAATCACGGCTCTTCATCAAAAGCGCAATAAAAAAGACAGCGCCGATTATGCCGGTGATCACGCCTACAGGCAGCTCTAAAGGGCGTATGAGTGTTTGTGCAAATGTGTCGCAGATGAGGAGAAAAGAAGCCCCTGCGAGCACAGAAGAGGGAAGCATGATCTGATGATTTGGCCCCAGGATCTTACGCACAATATGCGGGATTATGAGCCCCACAAAGCCGATGATCCCTGAGAGCGCAACGCATACCCCTGTGATAAGGGATGCTAGGATAAAAAATGTAGCCTTTGCTTTTTTTGCATCAAGCCCGAGGTGGTAGGCTTTTTCCTCTCCCAGACTCAGCAGATTAAGATCCCTTGAAAACAGAATTAGAAGGATCAGGACAATAAGAATGATCGGGCTAGATATTTTGATGAGCATCGGATCTACAGAAGAGAGATTACCCATGAGCCACATGATTGTATTGTACACATCCCTGCTCTGTGACAGGGAGAAGATCAGCATTACCAGAGAAGAGAACAGAAAGCTCAGAATTACGCCGCTCAGGATTAGCACCAGCTGGGAGAATTTTTTTGCAGAAGCCATCAGGTAAACGAGAAAAATGCTTATACAGCATCCCAAAAAACACATGCCAACCATGAGTATGTTGCTTAAGCCCAGGCATACGGAGATTGTAGCGCCGAGTGCGCCGCCGCCCGAGATTCCGAGCGTATAGGGCTCGGCAAGAGGGTTTCTGAGTATTGCCTGGAAAATTGTTCCGCACACAGCAAGTCCTGCTCCTACTGTTATGGCCATTACAATCCTCGGTATGCGTATGTGCCAGATGATGGTGTGTGCAAATCCGGCTTTGTCCGGGTGAAGGATTGCATCGATTATCATATTGGGAGACAGATCTGTGCCGCCGGTCAGAAGAGAGATTGCAATACTGATCACAAGGATCAGTGTGAGGAGTATAAGAGCTGAAAATGTTTTTGTACTGCTCATAGGACTCCCGGATATAGCAGAGAGATGACAGTTTTGTATCCCTCTAAGAACATAAGTGGCGTAGGCTGACAGATTTTATCGGGATCTATTATATAGACTCTGTTATTTTTCACTGCATCTATGGTGCTCATATTTTTCCATATGCTGTTTTGCGAGGCGTTTGTCTTTCCCATGTCAGAGACTATAATGATCACCCCGGGATTTTTTGCTATCACTTCTTCGATATTTACTCTTGGGTACCTGGCTTTCAGCTCTCCAAAAATATTTGTGCTTCCTGATAAGCGGATGAATTCAGATGCAAATGTTTTATCATTGATCGTAACAAGAGGTTTGTCGCTTATCTGCCAGAATATGCGCTTTCCCTGCTTGTGTTTGATTTTATCCCTGAGCATGGCTATCTGGCCGGAGGTGTGATCGACTATAGTCTTTGCCTTCTGTTCTTTGCCGAGTAATTTTCCGAGCTTAAGAAAAACAGCACAGATTTCTTCAAAAGAAGAGCCTTCTTCAAAGATCTTCACGCGGAATCCAAGGGATCTTAGGGTGTCGATATCCTTTTTTTTGTTGCACCCTTTGTGTGCGAGAACCATGTCAGGTTTCAGGGCAATGATCTTTTCAATATTGAGGTCAGATAAAGTGCCCACTATCTCTTTTGATTTTGCATCAGGACAATATGCGGTTACTCCCACGAGAAGATTCCCTGCCTCAAGGTCATAGATCTCTCTGGTAAGAGAAGGCGCCAAGGAGATGATCCTTTGGGGAGGTTTTTCACTTGAGAAGACAGGAGCAATTCCCAATGCAAAAAAAATGATAAGAAAACAGTATATTCTCTTCACCAGGGCGATAAGACCTTCCTATATATCAATTTGCCGACATTCTCACACAAGGGGTTATGCCTGTCAAGAAAAGCAGGAATCCCTTTCAGTCAGGTTTTTGTGGAAAAGGTTTGTTCTTGAATTATTGCAGGGATAATGTAAAGCTAGTTTTTAGTTTTATGTTGTCGGGCCTGTTTTTTAAGGCTTTCATAATACGGGAGAAAAGGAAGTTTGATGACAGACAAAATTGAAGATGGTCCAATTATAGAGCTCGTTGATCTTGTGGATGAAGGGCCATATGCCGAAGAGCCCCACCATAAAAAAGTAGTCTATCCTGAAGATAAAAAAAAGGCCCCCATCGTTATTGATGTAAAGGAGACTATTGTACAGGAAGTTAAGACGCAGGTTTCCGCAGCACTTGAAGACGTTAAGGTGGGTATTGAAAAAGATATAATCGCAGCTACCAGATCAATGCTTCCTGAAATCGTGGAGAAGGTAGTCAGAGAAGAGATTGAGAAGCTGAAAAAGATAAAAGAATAAACTTCTGTTTTTGAAACACAGACTCCAATCATTAATGCCAAATTAAACTTCAAACCTCATACCATCTAAACATTGTCAAAAAATAAGGGTAAAAAAACAGGAAAAGTAGAAGTTTTCAGACCAGAAAGATTGTTATTGCTTTGCTGTAAGAATAATGCTAGCATTAAAATCTCGTTAAATTTTTTGTAATTGATGGTTCTCCTGGGGAAGGATTAAGGAGGAAATCGATGAACGAAGAAATTGATGATACCGTTATACAGCTTGTTGATCTTGTGGATGAAGGGCCATATGCTAAATACGGAGGCCCCAAAAAGGGACCTATTCAGGAAGAGAAAAAGAAGATTCTTTCTGGTATTGATGTAAGCGATATTATTGAAATAGAGGCCAGAAAACATTTTTCGTCTATCCTCGAAGAGGTTATGAGAGATGTTGAAAGAGATTTGGTCTCAGCCGCCAAAGTAATATTCGCAGATGTCGTGGAGAAGGTGCTCGGAGACGAAATCTCGAAGATGAAAAAGATAAAATTTTAAACGAAAATTCTGATAGCAAATTCAAGATCCCTTTTGTTGACAGACACATCCCGTATACTATATATCGCCAGTTGTGAAGACGTTATTCTCAGAAAAACAAATTGCCGCCAGAGTTGCCCAACTCGGGAAAGAAATTACAGAAGCATATAAAAACACCGATCTTGTGATCGTAGGTGTTTTAAAAG
>JAGVNP010000227.1 GCA_020053185.1 Deltaproteobacteria bacterium
CAAGCTGCATCGCTGCTTCCTCCTCCAAGCCCTGCGCCAACAGGGATATGCTTTGTTAGCTCTATTGAAACGCCTTTTTTTATACCTGATATCTCGAAAAACAGAGAAGCTGCTTTATAAACAAGATTTTCCTCTTTATTGCCTTCATAGCCTTTTGTTCGAAGTGAGATACCTTGTTTTTGTTCGGTTATTAAGATTTCATCGCAAAGATCTATGGGAATCATGAGGGTTTTAAGTTCATGATATCCATCATCCCGCTTTCGGATGATCTCCAGATAGATATTTATCTTAGCAGGGGCTAAGACTTTCACTTTATATCGATCCCGAGATAGAATGTATTCGGCCCTCTTTGTATAAGCAGTAGCGCGGTTTTGCCTTTTTTTATCCCATTGAGAATGGCTGTATAATCCGAGAGCCCCCTGACTTTGCGGTTGTTTATTTCTTTTATCACATCGCCTTGCCTTATCTCGCTTGATGCTGCAGGACCTTGCGGGTCTATGCCTGTTACGACAAGCCCTTCCGTATCTTTAAGATTATATTTTAGTGCCACCTCAGGTGTTATTTCCATAAGGCTGAGCCCCAGCTTGTCCTGGGCTTTGTTGGACTCTTTTTTCGTTTCTTTTTTTCCCTCATACAGACGTGCAATTTGTTCATCATTTCTTTTTTCAAGTTTTGCAGAGAGTGTTTTTTCTTTTCCATTTCGCCACACTACGATTTTTATCTTGGACCCTGGTTTTAATCCGGCTACTGCCCGCGTCAGGCTATAGGAGTCAGAAACCTCCTGATTATTTATCTTTAGGATCACATCTCCCTTTTTTACTCCGGCCTTATCTGCTGGTTCTCCTTCGTACACCATGGACACAATTGCACCCTTTGGTTCTTTCAGGCCGAGTGCGCGTGCAATCTCAGGGGTTACTTCCTGTATGCCTACTCCGAGCCAGCCTCTGGTAACGCTCCCTGTTTCTTTCAGTTCAGGAAGAATTTCTTTGACCATATTTATCGGGGTTGCAAACCCGATGCCCTGGCCTGCGGCTACTATTGCGGTATTTATTCCCACAACCTGGCCTCTCATATCTATTAAAGGACCACCTGAGTTGCCGGGATTTATAGCTGCATCTGTCTGGATGAAATTGTCATAAGGACCGGCGCCGATGATCCTTGCCTTTGCACTCACAATTCCCTGGGTAACTGTGTGACCAAGCCCAAAGGGATTTCCTATTGCAAGCACCCAGTCTCCGATCTCAAGAGCATCAGAGTCTCCGAGCTTCACTGCCGGCAGATCACCTTTTGCGTCGATCTTTATCAGGGCTATATCTGTTTTTTCGTCTTTACCTACGACCTTTGCCTTGAATTCTTTTTCGTTTTCCAGAAATATCGTGATCTCGTCAGCTCCCTCGATCACATGGTAGTTTGTGAGTATATAACCTTTACTCGATATGATAAATCCTGTGCCCAGGCTTCTTTGTCTGAGATCCTGCTCAGGCATATTTTCAAAGAATTTGTTAAAGAAGTCTTCGAAAGGATCTTGTTCTCCTCTTGGGTTTTGGTTTGGGCCGTAGAATTTTTCAAACATATCATCGCGGCTTAGCACCTTTGTGGTTCTGATATTCACTACAGCCGGTTTGACTTTTTTTGCAAGCGCGCTGAAACTTGGCATCATCACAACAGGGGTTTTCTCTCCGTCTTCTTCCCAGAACATGGCTGCGCGGCCTAATGGAGAGAAATTAAAAGATGAGGCGATGAATATTCCAATAATAACAGACGCAACTGCAACAATAGCAAGGGTGGAATAGGATATAATCTTTGTTTTTATCTTCATTATTTTGTCTCCTCTTTGGCTGCTTTTACAAACTCGATCCTGAGTTCATAGAGGACATTTTCGATCAAGTTTTTTTCTTGCGGGCTAAGATTTCCACGCGTTTTTTCCTCAAGTATCGAGATGATATCGATATTCTGCTGGGCAAGCTCCAGATCTTTGATAATGCCACCTGTCTGGGGTTCTGGAAATTTTCCAAGGCTGATGAGGGCTGCGCTTGCAAGGCTCATGATAAGTGAAGAAAAATCAATCTTTGGAAAAGACTTTTCGTCATGTGGCTCACTGGCTTTTTCAGCACCGCTATTTTCTAGAGATTCCTTTGGTGTCTGTTCTTCCTTTTTCTGCGGAGTGTCTGTATCAGAGCCCCTGGTATCCTTGATCGTGTAGCTTTTTTTCTTTTCGTCCATATAATAGCCCCCTATGAGGAATGATAATATAAAATTGTAGGGTTAAAACAGAAGCGTGTCAAGCCTGGTTCTGGATTTTTACTGCAAGGCATGTAATGAATCTTGGATCAATTGATTGTATGTTTTTTATACCGGACACTTCGCTGATCAATCTTTTTTCGATATTTTCCGCAATCTCCTGAATCAGATGGGTCTTCACTAAAGGCTCAATATTTTTAAGCAGGTTGCACAGTCCTTCACAAAATTGGGGTCTGATCTCCCATTCACCCTTTGGATCTTTTTGGACAATCTCATGTATGAAGGTTGCCGCTTCTTTGATTGTAAGGGGTCTGAAAAAGGTCTTCTTTTCAATGAGATTCACTGCTACTGCAGTGAGAATAATATTTTCCATATCCAGGCCTTGACGCGACTGAACATTCGTAAGAGGGAGTTCTTCTAGATATTTTTCCCATCCGAAATGGGCGAACAGCAATGACATGGCTTCCATCTGGTCTATCGCATGTGTGATTATATCAAGTTCCTCGATGGAAGAGAATTCTTTGCCTTGATATAAAGGTTTCTTTTTCAAGATATCATCAAAAAGGGATCTTTCTCTCTCAGGTATTATGGAGATTCCGTTAGCTCGAATAATATCTTTTAGCCGTTTTTGCTGGCTCATTACCAGGTTATATCCCAAGCAGAAAAGTGTTTCTGCGTCGAATTTGTCGAATATCGATGCGAGAGTTATCTTTTTTTCTCGCTTGAGAAATCCCAGGCCTATAGAAACCAGCCCCTTTGCTTTTTCGATCGAATATTCGATGTGTTCAAGATCACCGAGAGGAACATAGTCTGCCATGATGATCTTGTTTGTGAGATATACCATTTCCCATTGAAGTCTTTGCTGTAAATCCTCATCAACTTCTTGCAATGCGGCAATGATAAGACTCCCGCCTTTTTTAAACTGATCTTCGTATAGGGCAGGGACACGGTTATTCTCTTCGATATAAAGTTTTTTGGAGTCATGTGCTTCTTTGGAGACAAGGGTTTCTGGTTTTATATGGCGGTATATGCTCAAAGAATCACTCGGAGGGGTAAAGCCCATTTCAAGGAGCCTCATCAGGCGCTGCTCAAAGGCTTTTTCTTCAAGAGATGAAGACATTTCAGTTGGAATATTTTGCATGATGAGGTGATAGAGTTCCTGATTATGTGTGAAAACTGTATCTAAAAAGATTCTTATTGTCTGGTTTTCCTCCCTCTCGTCAAGATAGCGGAAAAAATAGAGATTATCGAATGTTTCAAATCCAGCTTCAGTCAGAACTATTATATTTTCATCTGTAGGTGATATCAGACGCACCTCAATAAAGGACTGAAACATGAGCACTGTGAGTTCTATATCAAGTGCATTGATAGCGTTTGCAAATGTTGAAACGGATGCCTCCATCAGCTCCTTGAACCATTCTATTAGGTGCTTTATGGAAGGAACATCCTTGTCCCAGCAGTCGATATCGATGAGGTTTTGAATCTTTTCTTCTGACATGTACTGAAGAAGTATCTGGCTATCCTCACCCCAAGATTCCTTAATCATAAAGTAGGCATCATGAACAGGAAGCGCTTCAATGATTTCTTTTGTTCTTGGGGAGTCAAGTATAAGGGGTATCCTGCCCTTGGGTTCGCTTTTAAGAACAGCATTAATCTCTTGTTGAAGGGTTTTTGAAAGATCCATAGGGAAGTGGCTACCACAGGCAGCCACGCATGATCAAGAATGATTTCCTTTGTCTGTCTTATGTGTCGCTCGTCTGTTTTCTCTTTTCAATAAATTCCTCGATAATTAAATAAATGATCGGTATCACAAAGAGCGTAAGAACCATTGCAAACAGGAGACCAAAGGATACTGAAATAGCCATAGGCGAGCTCATCTCAGAGCCTTCGCCTTTGGAGAAGGCCATTGGGAGCATTCCGAAGATAGTAGTAATGGATGTGATAAGAATAGGCCGCAGCCTGAGCCTTGCACCTGTGATAACGGCTTCTTTGCTTTGCATGCCTTTATTCCGTAATTTGTTTATGAAGTCTATCATGATGATTCCGTTATTCACGACAATACCCATAAGTATGATGAGTCCCATGAATGCAGGAACAGAAAGCGTTTTGCCTGTAAGGGCAAGGCCTACGATAACTCCTATATAACCAAACGGAATTATGATCATAATGATAAGCGGTTGCAGTAAAGACTCGAACTGTGCAGCCATGACCAGGTAAACGAGGAGTATGCCCACTAGGAATGCCTTTGAGAGCTCCTTAAAGGATGTCTGCATATCTTCATAGCTTCCCCCGATATCATAGATGTAGCCTCGTGGGAGATTCATCGAATCCATGACTGATTGTATATCCTTTGCCACGCCTCCAAGATCCCGTTCGAAATTGGTACCTGTGATATGTACGACCCGTTCCTGATTTTTTCTGTGTATGACAATAGGGCCGAGATCTTTTTCCATCTTTGTCACATGGGACAGCGGCACAGAAAACCCAAAAGGGGATTGTATAGTGAGATCTGCAAGGTTAGGTATGGTCTCACGGTATGATTTCTGGAGGCGTACCCTGATATCGTATTCTTCTCCTGACTCCTGAAATCTACCTACTACTGTTCCCAGCATGGCGGTTTCAACCGTAGATGCGATTTGATACACGCTTAAGCCCATTTGGGATGCCTTTTCCCTGTCAACAAGCACCTGTATCTCTGGCTTGCTCTTCTTGAGGGATTTTTCTATGTCCTTAAAACCTTTTATGGAGCTGAATTTTTGGATCAACTCGTCCGACAGTTTGTCCAGCACCTCGATCTCAGGGCCATAAATGCTTACCTCGATTGGTGCACTGGTGCCACCAAAAAAGGAACTTGCGACATCTTCAAAACGATAATCCACGTTTTCCAGTTCAGGAAATTTTTCACGTATTTCATTTATGATCTCATCAGAAGAGATGTCTCTGTCTTTTTTTTCTTTAAACTTGGCAAATACCCGCGCCTTATTTACCCCAGACTCAATGCCCTGTGATGCTTCGAATTTTGAACCCATGGTAATACCGACCTCGCTTACCGTGGTAATTACCTCTTTTCTGGACATAAAAATATTTTCTATCTGGGCAGTAATGTGGTTGGTTTCTTCAAGGAGTGTTCCTTCTGGCATTGATATATCGAGTATGGTCACAGGCACATCCTGTCGAGGCATAAATTCTGTGCCCAGCATTGGGGTAATGATTATGGAAAAGATAAAGGCAGCAACGGTAGCTCCCAGTATTAGTTTTTTATGGTTCAGTGCCCATGTAAGACGGTTAGTATATCTTTCCAGCAGGTTTTTTAACCAGCCGCCGTGTTCTATCTGTTCATAGTATGTTTTTTCTTTTCTGAATATCGTTGCCGCGATAGCAGGGATTATGGTGATAGCGACAAACAGAGATGCAAGGAGTGAGATGCATACGGTAAGGGATAAAGGCCTTGCGAGTTTTCCTGCAATGGACTGAGACAGGCTCATTGGGAGAAACACTGCTATGGTAGTCAAAGTACTTGCAGTAATGGCCATGCCAACTTCGTTTGCACCGAGTACTGCTGCATCTTTTCTATGCATACCGTTTTCCAGGTGTCTGAACGTATTTTCCATGACAACCACTGCATTGTCCACCAGCATACCCACGCCAAGGGCAATACCCCCCAGCGTCATGATGTTGAAGGTATACCCAAGGGCATTCATGAAGATGAATGTCGTGATGATGGATAAGGGAATCGAGACCACGATGGTCAGTGTAGGGCTGAATGCCCGCAGGAATATGTAGACCACAAGGATGGTGATAAGCCCCCCCTGCATTGCATTCCAGCCAGTGGAGGAGATTGACTTTTTGATGATCTCCCCCTGATCAAATACATCATGCATCTCAAGTCCGGGAGGGAGATATTTTTTGATATCCTTTAGCTCTTTGTTTACCCTGTCAACAACTTTTACCGTATTTTCACCGGACTGTTTCATTATTATGATAAGCACACTTGGCTTGTTATTTGTGCGCTCATAGCCCCGCTGCTCTTTGAAGGTATCCTCTACGCTGGCTATATCTCCGAGATGCACCGTGTTTCCGGTTTTTGTTATGGATATAACCGTGTCTTTGATCTGCTGGATATCAGTGAAGCGGCCTTTTGTCCGTATAAGATATTCTTTATGGAGTTCCTCAACATGCCCGCCGGATATATTGAGATTAGCTACCTGTATCCCTCTGGAGACGTCCTGAAGAGAAAGTCCTGTGGACTTTAATTTGTATGGATCTATAAGGATCTGAATTTCCCTTTCTTTTCCTCCCATAATATAGACCGCAGCTACACCCTCGAGACGCTCCAATCTTGGCTTTATTGTGTTGTCCAGGTACTCTCTCAGTTCCAGTGTGTTTCCCATTCCTGTTACACCGTATTCTAAGACAGGCATGTCTGCGGTGTTGAATTTAATTACCATGGGGGTATCTGCATCCTCAGGCAGGAAATCAGTGATCCAGCTGAGTTTTTCTCGAACATCTTGGGCTGCAAAGTCTAGGTTCGTACCCCAGCTGAACTTTATATATACGCTCGATATTCCCTCTGCTGAGGTAGAAAAAACATCCTCCACGCCTTCAACAGTAGATGCTGTTTCTTCTATTGGTTTTGTGATCAGGGTCTCCATCTCCTCTGGGCCGACCCCTTCATATGTGGTTACTACCGAGACATACGGAAATTCGATCTCTGGGAGCATATCAAGGCCGAGTTTAAAGAAGGCAACGATGCCAAACACCATGATGATAAGAATCAGCATGGTAATTGTAATCCGTCTCTTTACTGAAAATTCAGGAATTGACATATCGTTATTCCTCTCCAGTTGTCAGGGATCAGTTGATAGGGATCAGCTGTCCCTGACCCCTGAAGACTGATCCCTCGTTTTCTCGTTTTTTCAGCATTTCTCCATTCGCCCTTAATCTTTCACCTTGGGTGTAGCTACTAACTCTTGATTCAATATCTTTACCTTCATTCCATCATTAAGTCCGGTGAGCCCCTTTGTCACGACCTTATCGCCGACAGAAAGCCCACCAAAAACTTCGGTTTCTTCTGAACCTTCAATGCCTATTTTTACGCTTATCTTTTGTATGGTATCTGATACTACCCGGAATACATGGTATCCTTCTTCACCACGGACCAGAGAAATATTGGGCACAGTGATTGCATTTTCCTTGGCTTTTTCCACCACATTTGTCCTTGCAGTCATTCCCGATCTTAATTTTAAGCCGGGATTGGCGAGCTCTATTGTTACCTTGAATGTACGGCTTAGAGGATCGATTGTTGGATTGATCTTTGTAATGACGCCTTCAAAAGTCTCATCTGGAAAAGCATCTACTGTTACATGCCCTTTATTCCCTTTTTTGATTATTCGGAAAGCCGCTTCAGGAAGATCTACCTCTACCTTTACCCTGTCCATTTGCATTACTACAAATACTGGCTGACCGGGTCCTGTAAGCTCTCCTTTATTCACGAATTTGTCTGTGACAATACCTGATATTGGAGAGATGATCTTACATTCTTTAAGATTCTGTTCGGCTATTTCAAAACCTGCCTTTGCCTGTTCATGCTGGGTTTTGGCAAGATCAAGTGCTGTTTTTGCATCCTGATAGTTTTGCTCTGAAATGGCTGATGCTTTATGGAGCTGCTCCATGCGGTTAAAATCGTTTGATACCTTATCTAATGTTGCTTGAGATGCATGAAAAATCGCGGATGCATTTTCTAAAGCCCTCAAGTAGTCAAAGGTGTCGAGTTCCATTAGCATCTGACCTTTTTTTACATAAGACCCTTCATCCACAGGTATGTTAGAGATCCTGCCAGCAATCTTCGGGGTGATCCTGGCGTATTCCTCAGGCATGATAGAACCCACCCCTGTATATGCTTTGTAGACAGGACCAGACTTCACGATGCCTGTTACTACCTCAGGCGTGGAAGTAACCTTTTGCTCTGTTGTGGTTTGCTGGTCCTTTGTGCAGCCGCAAAAGAACGCTATTGTGACTGCTAAGAATAAAAACATCTTTTTCATGAGGCTTATAATCCTCCCATTGCAGCTCTAAGTTTTGCAAGGTTTTTTACATAATCTGCCCTTGCAGAGATGTAGTTCTTTTTTGCCTGATCAAGCAGTGTCTGTGCATCAAGCACATCTGTTGAAGTGGCGACCTGGAGATTATACCGGTCTTTTTGTATCCTTAAATTTTCTGTTGCCTGATCAATTGCCTGTGCGGCAACCTTGGTTCTTGCATCCGCCTCGTTTACAGAGAGATACGCTGTTCTTACCTCTAATGAGACCTGATCTTTCTGCACCTGGGTGAGATAATCAAGCTGTGTAATCTGCGATTTTGCTTTTGAGAACTGCCAATACTGCGATCCTCCTTCAAATAGATTCCATGAGGCTCCGACTCCTGCTGTCCATGTATCAGCTTCTACATCAGGGTCTTCTCCTGACCTTTCATACGTATAGGTGGCTGCAACAGTTGGCATGAATGCTGATCTTGCTATGTTTGCTCCGCTTTTTGCCATATCACGCTGAAGATTAAGAATTTTCAGTTCTTCTCTGTTCTGAAGTGCTTTTTGTATGCAGGCATCCAGAGAATCAGAAAAAGTTTCCATGGGGATTTCATTATCTTCTATAATGACAGGTTCTGACAGATCCCTTGCCAGCAAAAGATTCAGGCCTGATTCTGCGATCTTTACCGCATTTTCTGCCACGATAACATTTTGCTGTGCCTCTGCATGTCTTACCTGTACTTCAAGTAAATCATTTTTTGGAATCATGCCCTGCTTGAAGAATGCCTGTGCAGTATTCATGTGTGCCTGGATAGAGGATTCTCCGCTCTTTGCCACCTCAAAGATTTTTCTGATCTCGATTACTCCATAGTAGGCCTCGATCACGTTCAGCTTCAGATCTCTTATGATTCTCTGTTTGTCTATTGAAGCTGCTGAAGCATCGTTCTTTGCAATCTTATAGCTGTTCCACAGTGCCCCGCCTGTAAAAAGAGGCTGTGTGGCCTCTATAGCAAACTCGTAATTATCCTTTGTGCCAAGAGGAATAGTCCCGAAAGGTAAGGGTAGGGTCATGGTTGGTTCTTCTTTTAGCCTTGCATATCCATAGCTGGCCTCAACTTTAGGGAGCATATTTGCAATGCTTGTATTCCTGTCCATTTTTTTTGCGTAAAGTTTTTCTTCATAGACCTTTATGCCAGGGTTGTTGCTTACGGCTATTGATAAAGCATCTTTCAGGCTTAAAGGCTGTGCAGCATAAGTGTTTCCTATGGCCAGAAACAATAGGGATACAATCAAGGCGTATGTTGTTTTATTCATTTCTATCCTCCTCCTAAAATACTGTTTATGATCTCAGACACATATTTTGTTGGTGTTTTTTTAAGGATTTTCGTGCCCATGGATAAATCGTTTGCTATGGCATCGGTCGTGCCTATGACAATCAGGGCCAGCAGGTCCGGGTTTGGCCGGTTTGCCTGAGCAAAGATATTCTTAATCATCAGGATATCCTGGGTATGGATCTCTTTGAGCCTGTCAATGATGTGCGGGGTTACGTTTGGAATGGGCATATAGAACATCTCCATTATTAAGCGCTGGATGTCAGGATGATCTTCTACCCATGAGAGCTTGTATTCAATGTAGGCTTTCAATTGTTCTCTTAATGAAGGTGCGCTGGAAAGAGTATTTTTAAGGCCTTGTACGAATGATTCTGCTTCTTCTAAGATTACCGAGATAAAGAGATCTTGTTTGCTTGGAAAGAACTGGTAAAGTGTACCCATACCGAACTCGGCTCTTGCTGCAATTCTGGACATGGTTGCTTTGAAATAGCCTTCCTCGGCAAAGACTTTTCTGGCAGCGTCCAGAATTTCTTGTCTGCGCAGCTGTAGCTCTCGCTCTTTTCTTCCCTGGGGCTTTGAATCGCCGTTCAAATCAAGAATCATTATTCTAAAATAGAACAAATATTCTTGAAGGTCAAGATGAAAAGGTTCGAGGAAAGG
Organism: Deltaproteobacteria bacterium; assembly: GCA_020053185.1. Taxonomy (GTDB): domain Bacteria; phylum Desulfobacterota; class Desulfomonilia; order UBA1062; family UBA1062; genus JAGVNP01. The sequence goes on from JAGVNP010000227.1 coordinate 10,258, forward strand.
TTTAAGGTCTAAGGTTCAAGGTTTAGGGAAAAACGGCTGGTTTTATTGGTTATGTTTGTTTCATTGGTTGAATTGGTTTGTTGGTTTTTTAACAAATGCAACCAATCAAACCAATTCAACCATTTAGTTATTTCTCGAGCGAGTTAAACGCAAGCCCTGTTGGTATTTTTGGGAAGAAGAAAGTGGATTTCTGCGGCATGCGCAGGCCTGCTTTTGCAATATCCATCACCTCCTGTATTGAGGATGGATTAAGCATAAATGTAATATCTGCCTTGCCAGTCTCCATGATTTCGAGCGCTTGTTTTGCGTCGCTTACATAATTGATCCGGGTCTTTGTTGCAGCATCTCCCTGGATGCCTAGCAGAGGTTCTATTATGCAGGTATGAAGCAGAGTCACATCCAGTCTTCTAAGAAGAGTAGGGATATCTGCTGGCATAAACCGATCAGCATGCTCATCATCGATCAGTTTCAGGATATAATAGCGCGAGATGCCTTTTACCAGCAATCCAAGGTTTCCCTTTCCTCCTCTGTTAAGTGCTGTCAAAAAGGCCTTTTTGTTGTCAAAGGGGATCATATTAAAGATATCCTTGATCCTATACTCCAGATCCACGAGGCCTATCCCCATGCTGTCAGGTATAACCCTGTGGGTAGGGAGAATGGTTAGCCCGTCATCCACATTTGCGAAGTACATCATCACATAATCAAAAGGCTGATTTCCGTCTTTTTTCTTTGTTGATGCCCTCATGCGGTCTCTGTACACCTTTGCGGTTTCATAGCGGTGATGTCCGTCTGCAATCAGGATTGGTTTGTCGGTCATCATGTTGGAGATATTTTTTATTATCGCAGGATCGTTTATTACCCAGAACCTCTGGGTGCCTTCCGGCAGATTTACCGTGATAGTAGGTTCTTTGAGAAGAGGTTTTACTTTGGCGCTCATCATTTTACTGGAATCAGAGTAGAGTCCGAATACACAGCTCAAATTGGCCTTTACCTCATTCATCAGATGCAGGCGGTCAAGCTTCGGCGCAGTATGGGTATTTTCATGGGGGAGGATATTTTTTTTATCATCCTCATCGATCTTTGCAAGTGCAATGAAACCTGCCCTCATGCAGGGCCTGTCAGAGATTGTATATTCGTGTTCATGATAGTAGATAGATGGCTTTGTGTCTCTGGCCAGCACGCCTGACTTTATCCATTCCTTCCACTGATCCCGTGCCCTTGTGTACCAGTTACTATCCTTGGAATCTGTTGGAAGCTGTTTTCCGAGAACAAGACGTATGGCATTGTACTGATCTTTGTTGTGATAATCTTCGCTCTGTTTTGGCGAGATTACATCATATGGAGGACACAGAGCAGTGGCAAGGTTGGTTTTTTGAGTGTTGTAGCGGATTCCTTTAAAGGCTTTTATCTTTGGCATAGAGGTTCTCCTTTCGGTAAAATTAAGCAAGATTGGCTCTTATAACTATGGATAGAAAAAAATTCAACATAAAACTTACTAAAACAGGTGCGAGGATCGAGGAATGAGGTTAGAGGCTACAGGTGATCGGTTTAATTGGTTAGATTTGTTGCATTTGTTAAAAAACAGAATACTAAACACAATCAATCCAACCAATAAGACAAATAGAACCAATAAAACTTGCTAGCCCTCACTCCCTTGCCCTTTTTATCCATCTGTGATACTTGTCCGAGCCAAATTAGATTTTAAGGAGCAATGTCTTGCGTTACAAATCTTTCCTTTCATATGTGCTTTTTTTTATAAGCTATGTGTTTTTCTTTTTGTTTATTGTTGGGCTTCAGGATAAGTCCAGTAGCCTTGCCCTTGTCTCAGGGATTCCCTCATGGATATATCTGGTAATCGCAGTATTTTTAAATATATTGGCATTAGTTGTTCCGGCCCGGATATCTAAACCTTCAATTGAGGATAAAGGGGCAGAAAAACTGTTGGAAGCCGCGGCAAAAAAAGAAGAAAAGAAGCCGCAAATAAGCCTGGTTGCCAGGTTCCAGCAAGGTCTTTCAAAGACGCACAAGGGATTTATAGGCAAGATATCTGCAGTGTTTTCAAAGAGCGGCGTAATTGATGAGAAGATGCTCTCCGAGCTCGAAGAAGTACTTCTTGGCACTGATATCGGGATAAAAACAGCCTATATGCTCTTTGAGCAGGTGGAAAAAAAGCTGAAATCTGAAGGCATTGTTGACTCAAGTCAGGCAATGGAAATAATCAAGACAGAGATAGCAGAGATACTTAAAAAGCGGGAAAATCCTCTTAATATCACAAAAGGCGAACAGCCGTATGTGATCATGGTGACCGGGGTAAATGGCTCGGGGAAAACCACCACGATCGCAAAGCTGTCCAGGCTCTTTATAAACAACGGCCTGTCGGTTATTGTAGCAGCCGGCGATACATTCCGTGCAGCAGCCATAGAACAATTGGAACACTGGGCTTCAAAGGTTGGTGCTGATTTTGTGAAATCCCAGGAAGGCGCTGATCCTTCATCGGTTGCGTTCGATGGAATGCAGGCTGCCATAGCAAGGAATAAGGATGTGCTTATCATCGACACTGCGGGACGCCTTCACACAAAGACAGATCTCATGGAAGAACTCAAGAAGACAAAGAGGGTGCTTGCAAACAAGTTTAACGGATCACCAAACGAGATCCTTCTTGTGCTGGATGCTACAATCGGTCAGAATGCAATAGAGCAGACCAGACAATTTCATCAGGACTTGAACATTACAGGTATTGTTCTCACCAAGCTGGATGGCTCTTCCAAAGGCGGGGTTATTGTAGGTATTGCCAATGAGTTTGATATCCCCATACGGTTTGTTGGTATTGGAGAAGGTATGGATGACATGCAGCCTTTTAATGCGAATGAATTTGTGGAAGCCCTTTTTCTTGACAAATAAAAAGAGGTCTCTCATAGTAGGAGGATAGAGGATAAATGAAAAAACAGAGGCTTGCAAAAATCCTTAACTCCATGAGGTCAAAAACCCTGTACGTGGTGGGAGATCTCATTCTGGACGAATATGTATGGGGCAATGTGGAGAGGATCTCTCCTGAAGCGCCTGTGCCTGTAGTGGAAGTACACTCGGAAGAACTCAAACTCGGCGGTGCGGGTAATGTAGCTAAAAACCTCACAAGTTTAGGCGCAAAGGTGATCATGGCAGGAGTGGTTGGCAAGGATGCGCATGGAGCCAAAATGGCAGAACTCTTTCAAGATCATAGCATCTCTCACTCAGCGATCATTGCTACGCCCGATAGAAAGACGAGTGTAAAAACAAGGGTTATGGCACACACCCAGCAGGTGGTGAGGATTGATAAGGAAGAAAAAACATCTATCCCTGCTTCTGTTCGTGATCAAATAGTTGCCCATTTGAAGAAGAACCTTAAAAATATCCACGGCGTGATTATCTCAGACTATGGCAAAGGCGTAATCGACAAAATATTGATCGACAAAGTTGTAGATATAGCCCGGGGAAAAGGCCTGCTTGTAAGCGTAGATCCCAAGGAAAGAAATTTTTCCAATTACAGGCGGGTATCTCTTATCACTCCCAATGCCAAGGAATTGAGCTTTGGTGCAGGCTTTCCTGTAAAGACAGACAGCGACGTATTAAAGGCTGCAACAAAAGTGAAAGCAATGCTTGAATGCGACATGGTTCTGGTCACACGGGGAGAAAAGGGCATGAGCCTTCTTGATAAAGATGAAAAAATCGCCCATGTTCCTACAATGGCAAAGGCAGTTTATGATGTAACCGGCGCAGGTGATACAGTGATCTCATGTTTTACCCTGGCCATTGTCTCAGGTGCAACACCTCTTGAAGCAGCCAAAATCGCGAATCTTGCAGCCGGTATGGTTGTAGCTGAGGTTGGTACTGCAACTGTAGCCTGGAAAAAGTTATACAAGGAATGCATGGAGGCACTTGTTGGGTAGTATCCGTATACCGGAAAAAGTGCTCCTCTTCTGCAGTGTTATCTACAAGGATAATGAGATGAGGGAAAAAGCTGTGGTTGCCCTTCAACAACAGTTTGGAAAAAATTCTTTTTGCTCAGAGCCTATGGCATTTGATTTCACTGATTATTATGAAAAAGAACTTGGCTCTGATCTTGTAAGAATAATCATGGCCTTTGATGAACTGATTTCCAGGGACTGCCTTCCTGAGATAAAACACAAAACAAATCAGATCGAAGCAAAATTTGAAGATAATGGAAAAAGAAGGGTAAATCTGGACCCAGGGATACTTTCTTTAGAGAATATCTGTTTGGCCACCACAAAGGCATACAGCCATCGCATATATTTAAGCAATGGGATCTGGGGAGATCTCACCCTCATTTATAAGGGTAATGCGTATTCACCTCTTCCGTGGACATATCCTGATTATCAATCAGAAGGGATGAAGGAGATATTCAATCATCTGAGGCAGATATATAAGGAGAAAATTCAATGCTGAAAAGTATGACAGGTTATGGACAGGCTGAAGGCAACGGGTGGCTTATTGAAATAAAAGGAGTGAATCATCGCTACAAGGAGATTGACGTCAAACTGCCTAAATCCGTGAGCCCTCTGGAAACAGATATTCGGGATATGATCTCTAATATGGTAAGCAGGGGAAAAGTTGGGGTCTTTATCTCGAAAAAGACCGGTGTGAATACAGGAGATCTGCTTAGCATACATTGGGAAACCGCACAGCACTATTACAAGGAACTCTCCCGCATGGCCGATCAATTTGGCGGCAAAGTCTCTTTCGCAGACATCGTGGCGCTGCCCGGGGTATTAACCTCTGATGCGCACGACCTTGCCAAAGATTGGGAGATTTTAAAAGAACTTCTTAAACAGGCGATCAAATCATTTATCGGGTCAAAAGAGGGGGAAGGCGAGCGACTGAAAGAAGATATTGTAAAGAGGCACGATATCCTGGTTGATCTATTGAATAAAATGCGTGTTCTTGCAGCAGATATGCCTGGAGTTCTAAGGGAGAGGCTGCATTCCAATATAGATGTTTTGTTAAAGGACAGCAGCATTAATGTCGATGAGATGCGGATAGCCCAGGAAGTGGCTTTGCTTTCTGAGCGAAGTGATGTTACCGAAGAACTGGTAAGGCTGGAAGGGCATCTGGAAGTATTAAGCTCTGTTATAAAAGAGAAGGAAGAATCTGTGGGAAGGCGTTTAGATTTCATATTGCAAGAAATAAACAGAGAGATTAATACAATAGGATCAAAATCGCAGCTGGCAGCCCTGTCTCATCTTGTGATTGATGCGAAAGCCGAAGCGGCAAAGATGCGCGAACAGGTAGCCAATATCGAGTAGTTATTCGAAAGGAGTAGGTTTTATGAGTAAACATGAGGACAGGCTTCTTAACATCGGGTTTAATAATGGAGTGGTAGCATCACGGGTGATTGCAATCGTAAACCCTACATCCTCTCCTATGAAACGCCTGAAAGAAGAAGCAAGGCAGAAAGGCAGGCTTGTCGATGCCACACAGGGAAGGAAGACAAGATCCATTATAATCACAGACAGTTCCCATGTGGTACTTTCTGCAATACAGGCAGAGACCATTGCCCATCGGTTCACGTCTGATTCCTCATTCAAGATCACTGAGAAAAACTGCAAAGAAAAAGATATTGAAGACAAGGAGTAGTAAAGTCGCTTGAAGATATTTATATCCGGTCCATCTGGAGTCGGCAAATCCACCATCATCAATGAGGTGATGAAGAAAAACAAAAACATTGTTCTATCTGTCTCATACACCACACGATCCCCAAGACCTGAAGAGAAAGACGGCAGGGATTATTTTTTTGTATTGAAGCAGACATTCGAGGAAATGACTGCTGCTCATATGTTTCTGGAATGGGCATGTGTGCACAACCAGCTCTACGGGACATCGATCGAATGGGTTAATGAAAAAGAAGATAAAGGATTTGATGTGCTGTTTGACATAGATGTGCAAGGCGTAGCACAGATAAGAGAAAAGGGAGTGAAGGGCTGTTTTATTCTTGTCGTGCCTCCAAATCTTGACGAACTCTCCAAGCGTCTTGCCAAAAGAGGAACAGAGGCAGAAAAAGATGTTGCGCTCAGACTGGAGAATGCACGGCGCGAATTAAGCTACTGGAAGAACTACGATTACCTCGTGGTCAATGATACACTTAAGAGCACGATAACTGATATAGAATCCATTATCCGTGCATATCAATGCACAAAGGAATTTTCAGAGGAGAAACTGAAATGGTTGCACGAGATCGGATAATATTTGCCCTTGATGTTGACAGCCTTGCCTCGGCCAAAGATTGGGCGAACAGACTTAAAGGTCATGTTGGCTATTTTAAGATCGGCTTAGAGCTCTTCACAGCAGAAGGCCCGGAAGTTGTCCGGTATGTTAAATCGCAG
>JAGVNP010000240.1 GCA_020053185.1 Deltaproteobacteria bacterium
ATATTATCCACCCGGTGCTTGCAAGAATCGAGGGAGACCCGAATGGAACAAAGGGAATCTCCATTTTTGTTGTTCCAAAGATCAGAATAAACAAAGATGGTTCACTCGGCGAGCCCAATGATGTGACCACAGGCGGCATCGAGAGCAAAATGGGTATCCACGGCAATGCCACCTGTACGCTGAACTTTGGCGAAAACGGAAAATGTATCGGCTATCTCATGGGCGAAGAAAGGGCTGGCATGCCAATCATGTTCCACATGATGAATGAAGAGCGCCAGGGCGTAGGCATGATGGGCGTATCGCTCGCCGGTGCCGCATACCTGCATGCACTCTCCTATGCAAAAGAGAGACTTCAGGGCGCCAATATCATGATGATGAAAGATCCAAACGCACCACAGGTGCCGATCATTCAGCATCCTGATGTGAGAAGAATGCTTCTTCAGATGAAATCCACTGTGGAAGCTACCAGGCTGCTTGCCCTCTTCTGCTACTTCTCCATGGACATGCATTTCAATGCAGAGACCGATGCAGAAAAAGACAAATGGCAGGGCATGCTCGAGGTGCTTACCCCAATCGTAAAAGCCTACTGTACAGATATGGGTATGATGGTCAATGACCTCGCTATCCAGTGCTACGGCGGATACGGTTTCTGCAGAGAATATCCGGTTGAACAATTTATGAGAGATCAGAAGATCAATACTCTCTATGAAGGAACCAACGGGATTCAGGCACTGGATCTTTTGGGCAGAAAGCTTGGCCTGAAAAAAGGTGCTTACTTCATGAATCTCCTTGGAGAAACCCAGGCTGCTATTGCAGCGGCAAAGGGAATTGACAACCTCAAGGCAGAGGCTGCAATTGTTGAAAATGCACTCAATGCATGTGCAGGAACAGCAATGGCATTCGGCCAGATGATTAAGACTAATCCGTTTGTGCCTCTCGTTGGCGCAAGCGACTTCCTCAAATGCCTTGGAGATTCTCTGTGCGGCTGGTTGCATATCTGGATGGCAGTAGAGGCAACAAAGAAGCTTGCATCAGCTACCACTGAGGCAGACAAGATGTTCTACACAGGAAAGATCGAGGGTGCGAAATTCTTCATCAACCGCATCACTGGTCTTGTGCCTGCAAAGACAGAGAACCTCAAGAAGGACGAGATCAGCGCAGTACGGATTCCTGAAGAGGCATTTGCTGTCTAACTAATAAAGATATACAACACAAAAAAAAGGGAGGAGCCTTCCTCCCTTTTTTTATTCAACAACCAATCACCCAGTACCCATAACCTGTTTCCCTTTTACATTGATTTCGGATCGAAGATATGTGATCTTAAATGCATGCTACAAAAATCTATAAAAAGCCCGATTTCTAAAAAAGAACAGATCATCATATACACGGACGGCGCATGCAGCGGAAATCCCGGGCCAGCAGGCATCGGGGTTGTGCTCATCTGGAAAGACCATAGGAAAGAAATCTCCGAATATCTGGGGGATGCCACCAATAATATCGCAGAGCTCACTGCAATCTTTGTAGCACTGAAAGCTATAAAAAATAAAAAACTTCCGATAGTCATTTACTCAGACTCTGCATATGCCACAGGACTTCTCACCAAAGATTGGAAAATAAAGGCAAACAAAAAACTGGTGGAAGATATCAAAGAAGAGATGAAAAAATTTCCTAATCTTTCCATCATAAAGGTGGACGGGCATAAAGGAATACCTGAAAATGAGCGTGCAGACAAACTTGCCAGAGATGCCATACAGCGAGAGCTTTGCACAATAGAATAAACCGACCATATTTGTCATTCCCGCGCAGGCGGGAATCCAGTCTTTCTCAAGTCGTTTCATAGTTCCCCGCCTTCGCGGGGACGACACCTGGATTCCGGGTCGCGCTTTGCTTGCCCGGAATGACAGCAAGGGTAATTATGCAAAGTCTAACTGCAAGGCTGAATTTAGCTAAAAAACTACACGTTCTTTAAGGCGAGTTTCCCCCTGCCGAGCAGGTCATGAAGATGAATCACTCCCATGAATTTTGATGCGCTGTCTACTACCACAAGAGTTGTAATCAGATATTTCTCCATTATCTCAAGCGCATCGATCACTAGTTTGTCGCCTGTGATCATCCTTGGTGCAGGACTCATCACATCCTTTGCAAAGGTTGCAATCACTTTTTCTTTGTATTTACGCATAGCCCGTCTTAAATCGCCATCAGTGATAATGCCATCCATATGTGATGGGCTACCAACCAGGGTGATGCCAAGACCTTTACTTGTAATCACATCAAGCACCTCGGAAAATGCAGTTCCTGCTGTCACAAACGGAACTCTATTCCCTGTGATCATCACCTGACTGATCTCACTCATGAGCTGTCTTCCGAGCTGACCAGCAGGGTGCAGGGCCTTGAATGCGCCATGATCAAATCCCTTTATCCTGGATACGACTACTGCAAGCGCATCTCCCAAAGCAAGCTGTGCAGTGGTCGATGCAGTAGGCGCCAGCCCGAGATCGCATGCTTCTTTATCAACCTTGCATTTTATTACGATATCTGAAGCCCTTGCGAGTTCTGATTTGGGTTCTCCTAAGATCGAGACTACTGGTATGCCCAAGCTTTTAAGACTGGGAAGCAGATCCATAATCTCTCGCGTGTTTCCGCTATTGGAAAGGATCAATGCCATATCTGTTGGCATTATGGTTCCAAGATCGCCGTGCAGTCCATCAACAGGGTGCATGAAGAACGCAGGGGTCCCTATGCTTACCATGGTGGATGCGATCTTCCTTGCAATAATGCCTGATTTGCCAACACCTGTGATCATCACCCGCCCCTTTAGGTTTGCAATCAAATCAACCGCCCGTGCAAAGGAATCATCTATCTGTTCCAGCAGGCCCTCTAACCCTTGCATCTCGATTACTATGATTTCTTTTGCAGCATTCACTATGTCATGAGCAGTCATACAATCCTCCCAACCAAATCATACTCCATTGAGTCTGTAATTTCCACATCACAAATTGATCCAAAAGGTGCGCTACCTTCATTTATTATTACTATGCCAT
>JAGVNP010000082.1 GCA_020053185.1 Deltaproteobacteria bacterium
ACCGGTGCCATTGCATGGAATCTCATTACCTGGTATCTAGGTCTTCCCAGCAGCTCTTCCCATGCTCTTATCGGCGGGCTTATGGGAGCTGGCTTTGCAAAAGGCGGAGCCGAGATCCTTGTATGGAAAGGCATCTCAAAGACTGCACTCTTTATTGTCCTATCCCCTGCCATCGGCATGCTGCTCGGACTGATCATGATGATCATTGTACTCAACTTAAGCAGATTCACTTCTACAGCAAAAGCGACTCATATCTTTCGAAGATTGCAGCTTTTTTCTGCAGCGATCTATAGTCTTGGCCACGGCATGAACGATGCCCAGAAAACCATGGGAATCATTGCACTTGTCCTTTTCACCAAAGGTCTTATTGGACCTACATTCCATATCCCATTTTGGGTCGTAGTCCTCTGCTATACCATGATCTCGCTCGGCACCATGTCAGGCGGATGGAAAATCGTAAAGACCATGGGCACCAAGATCACCAAACTGCAGCCTGTAGGAGGATTCTGCGCAGAAACCGCTGCTGCGATCTCGATTATCGGTGCTTCTATTGCAGGCATACCTGTGAGTACTACACATACTATTACAGGAGCCATTGCAGGAGTAGGATCTTCGCAAAGACTGACTGCAGTACGCTGGATTGTTGCAAAAAACATTATATGGGCATGGATATTCACTATCCCTGCCGCAGCACTGATTTCCTACACTACATATTTTTTACTAAACACCTTCTGCGGATAAATATCTTAAGCCAAAGGCTTTCTAAAGTTATTGTTGGTGCGAGAGAAGGGACTCGAACCCCCATGGAATAACCCACTGGATCCTAAGTCCAGCGCGTCTACCAATTCCGCCACTCTCGCACAGCTTTTGTATTTAGCAGAGTATACATGAGTGTTGTCAAGATATTTTGGTTTAATTTAGTTTAAATCTTATCAGATAAGTTCAATTAGTCTGATTTATCTCAATGTTTCTGTAAATATTAAGCGGTGCAAAATCTCTGTGAGACCCTGCACCGCCACAAACCTATCAATTAAAAATCTATTTTACTTGCTTGCGTGCTCGGTTCCTGGACGGCCTGTCCACTTATTCATTGGGCTGCCACCACCAAGAAGAAGCATAACAGGTCCCAGCCAAGATGCCGGCAAAAGTGCTCTGGATATAACTCCTACGTGGAGCATCTTCGGGTGTTTTACTACCGGCCTGTTTTTCTTGAGCGCCTTTTCCACAATGTCCTTTGCAATGTCATCATGGCTCTCTATCCTGGGAATTAAGAAATCTCCAAGAGCATTTAGCGATCCGCCTTCGAACATGCCGTGTTTAATGAAGTGGGGATGAATGGATGAATACTTGATTCCTGACTTTCTGTCTGCCATTGCTTCCATGCGTAGTGATTCAGTAAGCCCGTATACTGCCCACTTGGTTGCACAATACACTGCGAGATCTGCAACTCCTATCAGCCCTGCTGCAGAAGAGATATTCACGATATGACCCAGATTGCGCTCATACATGCCGGGCAGAAATGCCTGGATAGTATAATACATGGATGTAAGGTTTACCGCGGTTTCTCTCTCCCAGTCTTCGGCTGGATGCTCGCAGAATCTTCCTGTCTTTACATAGCCTGCATTGTTGATCAGGATATCCACCTGACCCATATCCTTTTTTGCCTGAGTTGCAAGCTCGGCAACCCTTTTCTTGTCAGTGACATCGCACTTGTGCGCAAAAACTTTGCCGCCGCCTAAAGACTCAATCTCTTTCTTTGCGCTTGCCATAGCTTCTTCATTCATGTCCCATATTGTGACATCGCAACCTTCCTTGACTAAACGCTTTGCTGTGGCAAGACCAATTCCCATTGCACCGCCTGTGACAATGGCTTTCTTTCCTCTAAGATCTTTCATTCTAACCCTCCTTATTGATAGATTTTATCTTGTAAGATTTATAAGATTTGCAACATGCTAGAAATACTCTTGTGTGATTAGGAAGTCAATAACTCAGGATGCAAAGCAGGGTATATGGTTCAAGGTGCGAGGAACAAGGTGTAAGAAGTAAGGAGTAAGCAGTAGGCAGAAAAAAAACGAAAAGCTGAAAGCTCAAAGGGGACTCTGTTGTTAAGCAATCAGTTAGAGTGAATTGTTGGCAATGATTTTTTAAATTCATTTACATTGCATGGTGCAACAATCACCGCATTGACTAGCCAATGGAACCAGCCTTTTGAAATTTTTAAAACATATTCAGGTGAACCCCCAGCCCGAATCGACATAGCTTCTGTTTCTATAAACTGGACATCGATGGGTAATCCACCTTCGTGCACGAGTTCACACCTAAACCATTTATAAAAAATATGTGGAACAGTATGAAGCTCGCCGCGAAATTCAATTTTAATTATACCCCTACGTTGTTTGTCCAAGAATGTTTCGAAACATTTACCATCACGCATGGTATGACTTGGGTCTTCTAAACGTGCTGTGGCAGCAACTGCCACAAGCGCATTTAGAAATGCTCCCTCGTACCTGCCACCTTGATATAGGAATATTGCATCTTCAATACGGGATCGTATGCTCATGGCTTATCACCAACAATGATAGACAGTTTGATTATGAAATCTGACATATCCTGTCTCCCAATAAATACTTCATTTGCAATAAACACTGAGATCAAAATACAGCACTGCCTTTAAAAAAGTCAAGAGCATAGCTTTTTCTATTTCGATTCAGCTTAATCCAATTCAAAATTAAGGATCAAGAGTTATACACGTCTTTTCGATGTCCGACTTTTACTACAACTACCGTGAGTTTATTATCTTCAATTATGTAAAGAATTCGGTAGACTCCACATCGAATACGATATTTTTCTTTACCTGACAGTTTCTTATACCCAAATGGACGGGGGTCATCACTAAGTGCTTTAATTTGAGTCACAATTCGTTGGCGGTCTTTTTTGGTGCCGATTGATTCTATTTCTTTTACAGCAGAAGGCTTGATGAACAGACTATATTTTGCCACGCCGCTTTAGATCCTTGACAACTTCCTCAAAGGAAAGATCAGGCTCAGATGCTCGTTTATCAAATGCAATGATATCTTCTGCATCCTCTGCCAAACTGGTTTTTACAGCTTCATTCACCAGATCTGAAATAGAAGACTCTGTTTCTACAGCCTTCAGGCGCAACGCACGATGAACCCGCGGATCAAAGTAAACGGTAGCTCTTTTAAGGGATGTATTCATGGTGACATTCTAACGTTAAGACGTCTAGCCGTCAAGAGGTTTTTAAATGTGGTTCAATTCAGATTCATCCAATTCAAAACTAAAAATTCAAAATTCAAAATTTTTTAAACTCGTCACTTGTCACTGTTTACTCGTCACTTTTCACCATTCTATTGATTTCTTCAATATTTCCTTGACACAACAATGGATTTTACGTCATACAAAAGTGCTATGAAGATTGATGCTGTTATAACTGCTGGGGATGGACGGGCTGCACGTAAGATCTTTAAGAAAAACAAGGCACTGCTCGATGTGGGCGGAAAGCCTATACTCAGACACATTGTCGAAACTCTTAAAGCATGTGATCGCATCGGAAAGATTGTGGTCGTAGGGCCAAAAGAACCTTTTACCGAGGTGCTTTCCGGTCTTGATGTTGAGATCGTCGAACAAAAAAGAAGCCTTACGGAAAA
>JAGVNP010000334.1 GCA_020053185.1 Deltaproteobacteria bacterium
AATGGCAAAAGGAACAGTAAAATGGTTTAACGATGCAAAGGGTTTTGGATTCATTGAAGTTGAAGGCGGAAAAGATGTATTCGTACATCACTCCTCAATCAATGATTCTGGCTTTAAGTCCCTCAAAGAGGGTGAAAGCGTAACATTCGACATTGTCGATGGACCGAAAGGCCCTCAGGCAGCTAACGTTTGTAAAAACTAAGCAAGATCACAGGGGCGGAATCATTTCGCCCCTGGTTCCCGTAAAAACCAACAAGAAAAGATTCATCATCTCAAAACAACCTAAATCAAGAGGCCAAAAATTACACGGCCCCAATAATGAGGGAGACTACCCTCGCTATCAATCACACAACTCAAGGAGTATTAATGACATTCGACCAATTTAATTTTCATCCGGCTATCTCTGCCGCTATTGCGGAACAGGGATATCGCATTCCCACACCCATACAGGAAAAAGCTATGCCTTCTATCATGACCGGACGCGACCTGTTGGGTCTGGCACAAACCGGCACCGGCAAAACAGCTGCTTTTGCATTGCCGCTCATTCAGCAGCTTATAAACGGACCGCGCCGTCGTACTCAGGTACTGATCCTCGCCCCTACCCGCGAGCTTGCCGCCCAGATCCACGAAAGCATCTGCGCTCTTTCCCGTGGCACAGGGCTACGCAGCGTGGCTATTTTCGGCGGTGTAAATATAAATCCACAAATAGCAGCGCTCAAGCGCGGCACAGAATTTGTTGTAGCCTGCCCTGGCCGGCTGCTGGATCATATTTCTCACAAGACCATTGACCTGACCGCTCTGAAAACCCTGGTCATTGACGAAGCAGACCGCATGTTTGACATGGGCTTTTTGCCCGATATCCGAAGGATTGTAAAAACCCTTCCCAAACAGCGGCAGACCCTGCTCTTCTCAGCCACCATGCCTGACGATATCCGTCACCTGGCTTCTGAGATGCTGAACAATGCCGTTACTGTACAGATCAGCCACACAAAACCGATCGATACCGTATCCCATGCAATCTATCCGGTGGAGCAACACCTAAAACCTACGCTCCTTAAAGAACTGCTCAAACGCACTGACACGGAATCGGTACTCGTTTTCACCCGTACCAAACACCGCGCCAAAAGTGTATCACAGCAGTTGGATCGAGCCGGTTTTAAGGCAACCTGTCTTCAGGGCAACCTTTCACAGAATCAACGCGACCATGCCATTGAAGGATTCCGCAACGGATCATACCAGATCCTTGTTGCCACTGACATTGCAGCCCGCGGCATCGATGTATCGGCAATCTCGCATGTTATCAATTTTGATATGCCTGACACTGCCGATGCCTACACACACCGCATAGGCCGCACAGGCCGCGCTTCTAAAACAGGGGAAGCTTTCACCTTTGTTACGCACGAGGATAAAAGCATGGTCTGCACTATAGAGCGTGTCCTTGGCGAAAAACTTGAGCGCAAGACTGTGCCAGGTTTCGACTATAGCAAACCCAAGGAAAGCTCAACGCAAACTCACCAGCCGAAACCAAAGCTTCACAGCTCACGTCCGGCAAATTATCCAACACACAGCAGACGCAGCAATGGAGACAGACACGCAAGCCAACAGAGGGCGAACGCACGTTGAGGGACTGAGCGTGACGAGTAACGAGTGACGAGTTAAAAGTTAAAAGCTATTTGCATTTATGTGTAATTTCTGAGCCTTGTGGTTTTTGCTGCCCGCAAGCAGTTACTCCAAAATCCTTGACGAATTTCCCCTTTGCCTTTCGTATGTCCTTATGAGGTGCCCAGTGAATTCTATCAAAAGAATCAGATAATCCGATGTGCGTAAAATCATTTTTAAGAAAACAGTCTTTTTCGTACCGAATGAGTAAATCCAAGCCTCCACCAACATTAAGATCAGTAGGCAATTTTCCGCTAAGTGGATTTTCGTAATCATGCATAAGAAATGCGTGTTCGGTTTTTCTAAGGAGTCTACGCCAGAGAGGAGCATTCTTGAGTTGGATCATGCTACATTTGATATTGCCTGGACCAAAATTTGTTGCTTTTAGCAATAAGGTTATTATTGGTTTTGGAAAAGTGCTGTGATGAATTGCTGAAAGGCTAAATCGTACCTTTAAGCGGGGCTTTAACATCACATCACGATAGATATTCCAACCAAGAGCGATCAAGCTGACTAATAAGGATATTACTGACACAATAACTGCGAAAATAAACTGTTGTTCTGGCTTCATATCATCATTCCTGATAACACATGATATTGATATAACTTTATTTGTCAAGGATCTGTATTTTATTACTAGCCGAGATTATCAATCAGTTTTCTTAATTTTTGTACATCACTAATACTGCCTGCCGCTTGGCGGAAATGGGATGCACCGTGTAGGCCTTTGGTGTATCCGCCGAAGAATTTTCGTACGTGGCGTATGCCTCGCTCCTCGCCATAATATTCGCATGAAAGATCAATATGCTTTGAGAAAATCTCTTTGCGCTCGCTTAAACCAGGAGCAGTCTCTCCTTTTAATTCTCTGAATATCCACGGCCTGCCAACTGCTGCGCGACCGATCATGCATGCATCAGCACCAAGGGATTTTACTTTTTCCACATCTTCCTGCGACCGGATATTTCCGCTCGCTATAAGCGGAACATTGATCCTGGCCTTTATATCAGGGATTAGCGACCATCTGGGGTCAGAGCGGAACATCTCTGCACGAGTGCGCGGATGAATGATGATCGCATTTACCCCAAGATCTGCAAACTGCTTTGAAAGGGACTCTGCATTGAGACAGAAACTGTCCCACCCTGCCCTCATTTTTACGCTTATTGGAAGCTTTGTTGCAACAAGCACGGCTTCAACAATTTTAATCGCTGTTTCTGGAGTCTTCATTAAGGCTGAGCCAGCGCCTTTTGTCACCACTTTTTTTACCGGACAACCCATATTAATATCCAGCCCTTCAAATCCATGATCCTCGATGATCTTTGCTGCGAGTGCTGCATCATTTGGCTCAGCAGTAAAGATCTGCGCAATGAGCGGCTTGTCATCTTTATGCTTATCAAGAAGTTTTAATGTATTTCTGCCAGCCCTTATCAATCCTGTAGCGCTTATCATCTCGGTATAGGCAAGCTCTGCACCATACTCCCTGCACAGAAGACGCATTGGCGGATCAGTGATGCCTGACATTGGGGCTAAGAAAAGCCCGTGTTCAAACTGAATATTGTATACCTTCATCCGTTTATTTTATCTCGTCACTTGTCACTCGTTACTCGTCACTATCTTTCTACCTCAAACCTCGATCCTGTTATCTGCTTTCGTAAAACCGCCCTTGATATAGGCCTTCTTTTTTCATGGTGGCATGTATTGCTGTCATGACATCTTTCTTTTTCAATGCCCACATAGGCGCGATCAATTCCTTTGGATGCGGATCACCGGTGATGCGCTGGATCACCGTATCTTTGGGCAGATAGGCAATAGATCGCGCAACCGCATTCGCATATTCTTCCATACTAAGCGGCGTGTAGCTGCCGGCCTTGTACATCTCCTCCATGGGAGTGTCCTTTACCACATACAGGAGATGGATCT
>JAGVNP010000231.1 GCA_020053185.1 Deltaproteobacteria bacterium
TCGGCAAGCCCACTTATCGAACCGGAAACAAAAAAATAGTTTTGAGTTTTGAATTTTAAGTTTTCAATTAAAAATTAAGAATTAATAATTTAAAATTATCTAAGGGCTCAGCTTTGTAAATGATATGACCTTTGCACACTCTTCTTTTGTCAGCTTGCCTTTTGCGTATGCAGAAGCAGCTTCAATAAATTGTTCGGCACGAGATGCTGCTGTTGCAAGATGTTCATTGATGTCAAAGGTTTTTATCTCTCCTGAAGATGTTCTGTATTGTAGACCGCTCTTGAGAAAGGATTTTTCTTTTTTAAGGTTTGCATAAAACAGACCCTTCTTGGGCTTATCGTTGATAATGCCCAGTCTGTTCAGGATAGAAAACAGCAAAAGTCCGTATTTTAACCTGAACATATGGTTGAGAAAGAGTTGCCGTGAGAGGGTCTTTTTCACTTCAGCAGATGGAAGGGAAAACTCCTGGGTAATGGTTTTTGGGAAATTTGTCTGTTCGATAAGGGTCGCATTAAGCATTTTGTCCATGAAAAAATGCTGATTGAGCATGGCATCAAGCTCGGTTTCCATATGCATATGAATGTATGAGGTGCTTTCCGTGTCGCTGAAGCCTTCTTTCTTCTCAGCTCCTGAAAAGAAATCGATTGCAGGGTGAAACGTGATATCCAGTGCGCAGTGGGTCAGATAGCCAAAGGTGAAAATAAGATCTCTTTCTTGTTTTACATTCTCCAGAAGCGCAAACGCCATTTTATTGGACTCATAGCCACCTTTTCCATGAATACGCTCTGAGATGGTATCAGTATCTTTGCGATAATAAAAGGAGTCAGGGATTATGGAGCCGAGGTAATAATATATAAGGTGCTGTGATATATCTTTTTTAAATTCTTCGTTTTTGAGTAAATGAAGGGTTTTATCAGCAAAAAACATATGAGTATTTTCTTTTGGCATTCAACATATTTAGCACAGATTAACTTTTCTGGGTATTATTTATTAGGCACAAAGAATAGTTACAAGTAACGAGTAAATAGTAACGAGAAGGAACTGTTTGCATCTTTTTGCTATTCACTATTTACTTGTCACTCGTTACGGTTTTTAAGTAAAAAAACACTTTAAACACTGCAAAAATAAGGCTATTAATATTAAGAGAAACAACAAGAGGAGGGATAGATGTCTGCAGAAAAATTTTTGCTAAATCCAGAAGAATGTATGCTCCTTGTGGTTGATATTCAGGACAGGCTTTATGCAGCAATGGAGCCGGCATTTAAAGAAACTATGGTTAAGAATGCCAATATCCTTATCGAAACAGCGAAAGCATTTGAGATTCCTGTCATTGTTTCAGAGCAGTATCCAAAAGGCTTGGGAAAAACTATTGGCGCATTAAATGAGAGTCTTAAAGGGGCACGAAAGATCGAAAAACTTTTCTTCAGCTGCTACAGGGAAGAGCCGATAAAAGAGTGTGTCAAAAAAGAAAAAAGAGGAACTGTGATTGTATCAGGCATAGAAACCCATGTGTGTGTTTTGCAGACAGTGCTCGATCTTTTGGCAGACGGTTATCGTGTGGTTCTCGCATCTGATGCTGTCTGTTCCAGGAGAGAATTCGACAGGACTGCCTCTGTTGAAGCAATGAGAGATGCCGGTGCACTGATTTATCCAACAGAGTCTATCGCATTCATGCTCATAGAAAAAGCAGGAACCCCGATATTCAAAAAGCTTTCCGGTTTGTTTAAGTAAAAATGGAGGAAAATATGGATAGATTTTTATCTGCATCAAGATGGCTCGTTTGTTTTTTACTGTTACCCATCATATTCAGTTGCACAACTGCGCCGATTTCCGGACGTTCTCAGTTTATATTAATATCAGAAGATCAGGAGATAGCCCTTGGCTTAAAGGCATATCAGGATTTTCTTGGCAAGGCAAAATTGAGCCAGGATGCAAAAACGAATTCTTTTGTTGAAGGTGTAGGAAAAAATATAGCCGCAGTTGCGGACAAACCCCAATATGCATGGGAATTCAAGGTAGTGGATGATGCTAAGGTAGTAAATGCCTTTGCACTTCCAGGGGGTAAGGTTGTAGTATACACAGGAATACTTCCATACAGCAAAGATGAAGCAGGGCTTGCGTTTCTTATCAGCCATGAGGTGGGACATGTGATTGCACGGCATGGCGGAGAGAGGATATCACGGGAGCTTGTGTTGCAGCTTGGATTGGAAGGCCTCAATGCCGCGATTGCAAACAAGAGTCCTGCGGCAGTACAGGGTATCAACCAGGCATATGGTGTGGCAGCAACTCTTGGCGTTTTGCTTCCGTTCACCAGATCCCAGGAGGTTGAGGCAGATCGGATCGGGCTAATCCTCATGGCAAAGGCAGGTTATGATCCGAGGGAAGCGCCAAAATTCTTTGAGCGCATGATGAAATCGGATGAAGGAAAAACATCTGTGCCGGAATTTCTTTCCACGCACCCTGCAGATGAAACCAGACTGCTGAGGCTGAATGAATTCATACCTGAAGCCATGAAATATTATCAGAGCAAGTGACGAGTGACAAGTAACGAGTAAATAGTAAAAAGTAAATAGTCACTAAAAATTCCTCTCCCTTGAGGGGAGAGGGTTGGGGTGAGGGTGAATCATTTAACCTCTATTTTTCCTCCCACCAGTGGAGGGAAAATAGTCCGATAACTGTAAATTTACAGAACCAGATTCATTTGATATACTGCTCTATAGTGTTATTATGGAATGAAAAGAGGATGGATGCTTAAATCGTATGTAAAGAGTCTATCTGATGTTGCTGCGAGGGGTGATGCGCGGGAAGAGAGTTTTTATCCCACGCTCAAAACGTTCTTAGATGAGTATGCTGTTTCGGTTGGAAAGAAAAAGGTATCAATAACAACCCTCCCTAAGAAGACCGAAGCAGGAAACCCTGATTTTAGAGTCTGGGACGGTAAGCAGCATATTGTGGGTTACATTGAGGCAAAAACCCCTTCCTTCGGTCATACCGACAGCCTTGACAGGATAGAAAAATCAGATCAGCTCAAGCGCTATCGCAGCATCTTTCCAAACCTAATCCTCTCAGATTTTTTTGAGTTCCGTTTGTATCGTGATGGAAATCTCATTGATCAGGTAAGAATAGGGCGTCCCTTTGTGGCGCGGGATCTTAAGAAGACAGTGCCTATTGAGAATGAAGAGGCATTCTTAGGTCTTCTTGAAAAGTTTTTTTCTTTCTCATTCCCCAAAGTCTACAGCGCAAAGACCCTTGCTCTTGAGCTTGCAAAGAGGACGCGGTTTCTCAGGGACGAGGTGATTATTGAAGAACTGGAAGAAGGCAGCCAGATTGTTCAGTTTTACGAGGCATTCAAGGAATATCTCATCAGCTCTCTCACCAAGCAGGATTTTGCTGATCTCTATTCCCAGACCATTACTTATGGTCTTTTTGCTGCATGCACACGCTCGGAAAATGGATTTAACAGAAAGCTCGCCTATGACAATATCCCTCACACCATAGGCATTTTGCGCGATGTATTCAGGTTTATTTCCTCAGGAGATCTCTCAGAGCGCATGGAGTGGATCATTGATGATATTTCCGAGGTGCTCTCAGTCACGGATGTAAATGCCATACTCCACAAGTATTTTCATGAGGGTAAGGGAAAAGACCCGATTGTGCATTTCTATGAAACATTCCTGGCTGAGTATGATCCAAAGACGCGGGAGAAGCGGGGCGTGTATTATACGCCTGAACCTGTGGTGTCTTACATTGTCCACTCCCTGCACCAGATTTTGAAAGAAGATTTTAAAAAGACTGACGGATTTGCAGACACGTCGGTGACTGTGCTTGACCCAGCAGCAGGCACGCTCACGTTCTTGGCAGAAGCAGCGAAGCTTGCAGTTGAGGAGTTTACTGCCAAGTACGGTGAAGGCAAGAAGAGCGGCTTTATCAAAGAGCATATCCTGAAA
>JAGVNP010000107.1 GCA_020053185.1 Deltaproteobacteria bacterium
GCTGCGCCCTGCATACTTTTGAAATCGAAAAAAGCATCAGGCAAGCCATTAAAGATAGACCAGGAAAAGTGCAACAAATGCAAGGTGTGCTTAAGTCTTGGCTGTCCTGCCATAGAGATGCGGAACGAAGATATACACATCACAGACGTCTGCGCAGGCTGCAATATGTGCGTTGACCTTTGCGCGGCTGGCGCAATCGGGGGTGAGAAATGAACGTACTGATGGCAGGTGTTGGCGGGCAGGGAATAATCCTTGCATCAGATATTCTGGCACAGGTCGCGATGCTAGCTGGCCATGATGTGAAAAAATCCGAGATTCACGGCATGGCGCAGCGCGGCGGCAGTGTGATGTCGCATATCAGGTTTTCTGACAAGGTGTATTCTCCTACTATCCCGAAAGCACAGTGCGATATTATGGTATCGTTCGAAGAACTGGAGACTGCACGGTATCTCGAATTCCTGAAAAAAGATTCGCACGTGATCATCAATCGCTACAGGCTTTCTCCTCCGTCTGTTGCAATCGGTGTTGAGGCATATCCTGACGTAGAGCCAATGGTGAAAGCAAAGACTCCGCACGTATATTTTGTCGACGGAGATAGCGCTGCCAAATCTCTTGGAAATCCGAGGGTGGTGAATGCATATCTTTTGGGTGTGCTCTCCACGTTTTTGAAAGTGGATGATTCAGTGTGGATAGAGTGCTTTAAGACAATGCTGAAAGAGAGTATAAGGGAGATCAATATCAAGGCATTCAAAGCTGGGAAAGACGCTAAAGTGAAATAAAGGGGGCAAGCCATGATATACAATGAAGAGTTTGAAACACTGCCGCGCGAAGCACTTGAATCCTTAAAACTCAACCGGTTAAAGCAGGTTAGCGAAAGGGTTTATCACACGGTCGGGTTTTATAAAAAGGCGTTTGATGAAGTTGGAGTGCGGCCAGAAGACATCAAGAGCCTTGATGATCTTAAAAGACTTCCTTTTACCACCAAGCAGGATTTGAGGGACAATTATCCATACGGCATGTTTGCAGTTCCCATGTCCAGGATAGTGAGGGTGCATGCCTCATCAGGCACCACAGGAAAAGCAACTGTTGTCGGATACACAAAGCGTGATATTGATGTATGGGCAGAGCTAATGGCGCGATGCTTTGCTGCTGCAGGGCTCACCAGTCATGACATCATCCACAATGCCTATGGCTATGGACTTTTCACAGGCGGGCTTGGTGTTCATTATGGCGCAGAAAAACTCGGCGCAAGCGTGATACCAATCTCAGGCGGGAGCACGAAGCGGCAGATCATGCTTTTGCAGGATTTTGGACCAACAGTTCTTTGCTGCACGCCTTCATTTGCCCTGCATCTTGCCAAAGTCGGGGAAGAAATGGGTGTGGACATGAGAACCCTGAAGCTGAGGATAGGAATATTCGGAGGCGAGCCGTGGACTGATAAGATGAAGGCTGAGATAGAGAAAAAACTTAATCTAAAAGCACTCGATATCTATGGGCTGTCTGAGGTCATGGGCCCTGGTGTTGCAATGGAATGCATTGAAGCCAGAAACGGCATGCACATATTTGAAGACAGCTTTATCGTCGAGACCATAGATCCGAAAACAGGACAGACGCTCTCTCCTGGAGAAAAGGGGGAGATGGTATTTACTACGCTCACAAAAGAGGCCTTTCCTCTTATCAGGTACCGCACCAGGGACATTTCGCAGCTTATAGTCGAGCCGTGCAAGTGCGGGCGGACATCTGTACGCATGTCAAAGATCTCTGGCAGAAGCGATGACATGGTCATTGTGCGCGGCGTGAATGTGTTCCCATCCCAGGTCGAAGAGGTGATCATGAAAGTGGAAGGCCTGGAGCCCCACTACCAGCTCATTGTTGAGCGACAGGGCACGCTTGATACCCTGGAAGTGCAGATCGAGGTTAGCGAAAAAATATTTTCTGATGAGATACGCAAGCTTCAGGTAATGGAGAAGAAGCTCACCAAAGATATAAAAGACTATCTTGGCGTAATAGCAAAAGTAAAACTGGTTGAGCCGAATTCTTTGCAGCGTGTTGAGGGGAAAACTCAAAAGGTGATTGATAAAAGAAAAATCTAGGAGGGGTGTATGAAGGTTGAGCAGATATCCATATTCCTGGAAAACAAACCAGGCGGGCTTTCTCTTGTGACAAAGACGCTCAAAGACGCCAACATAAATATCCGCGCGCTCACTTTAGCTGACACCTCGGACTTTGGCATTTTGCGTCTTATAGTGGATCATGTTGATAAGGCGAAAAAGGCGCTCAAAGAAGCAGGGCTTGCCGTTGGGCTTACTCATGTGGTTGCAGTTGAGGTGCCGGACAAGCCGGGCGGTCTGAACGGGATAATCGAGATCCTTTCCAAAGCAGGCGTCAATGTGGAATACATGTATGCATTCATTGAGCGAAGCGGTCAGAACGCAGTTATCATATTCAGGTTTGACCAGGTCGAGCAGGCAATCGATGTGCTCTTAAAGAACGGCGTTACAGTACTGCCCGGGGAAAAAGTGTATAGTCTGTAAAACCGTGAATAGTGACGAGTAAATAGTGAAAAGTAAAAAGTGAAGAGTTTTTGTCATCGCTCTTGACTTGATTACATGCAGTGCTATATTTTATTTAGTATGTATGGAGGTTCCATAAAAAGGGGAAAAGGGAATGGGTGATGCAATGTGTTGTTGTTTTGCATGTGAGGTAAAGTCCAGTCTTCTTGGTCTATACAGACCATATAAACATCTGCCTATGGAGTAGGAGAAAAACATGAAAGATTTCATTGCAATCGATTTTGAAACAGCAAATCCTCAGAGAGTAAGCGCTTGTGCTTTAGGATATGCAAAAGTATCTAATTGCAAAGTTGTCGAAGCCTCTGGGTATTTGATAAAACCAGTTGGTGGTCATGCTGCATTCCAGTCAAAAATCCATGGAATAAAAGATGAGCACACATTTGATAAACCATATTTTGGAGAACTCTTTCCTCAGATAAGAGATATCTTCAGTTATCCGTTGGTTGCATATAGCTTGTTTGATAAGCAGGTTTTAAATGCGCTTTCTGAGTATTTTGATCTTGGGTTAAATTTTGATTACACTGACTCTAGTGCAATTGCTAAAGAAAAATTACCATCTCTTAAAGATTGCAAATTAAAGACGTTAGTTAAGCACTTTGGTCTGCCGGTATTCAAACATCATGATGCAGCAGAAGATGCATTAGCTTGCGCTAGAGTATTTCTAGAGCTTCAAAATCAGGAAATAGAGAAAACAGTATCAAACTCGTATGATGAGTTTTCTGAGTTCAAAGGTATTATTAAGGGTATCTTGGCGGACGAACAAGTAAATTACAAAGAGGCCTATGAACTCCTTTATTGGCTTGAAGATCATGCTGAAACTGGCAAGCAAAACCAAGGTCTCTACCTTAAGATGAAAGAAATTCTTGATGATGACCACCTTGATTCTATAGAAGCCACAGAGATCAAAATGTTCTTAGAAAATATTGTAATGGGATTAAAATAAATGACAGGACAAATCACTTAACCTAACACGGCAGAGTCGCGGCTAATGCGCTATGTTACCTATCTCCTGGAACTCTAGCTATACGTCCTGACCCGTTCATCTATTCACTTTTTACTTTTCACTATTTACTCGTCACTCGTCACGCCTTCTAAAGGTTGACATAGAATTCCAGAGCTTCTATATAGATTAGCAGTTAAAGGGAGCGAGTGCTAAAGGGCAGATCATGAAGAGTATCCTTGATATTCGGCAAAAAAGAATTTTAGGAGCGATTATCCACGAATATATCGCTGGCGGGGAACCTGTGGGCTCAGGCATACTGGCCCGCAAGTATGGGCTCTCGCTTTCTTCTGCAAGCATCCGCAATGTCATGTCAGATCTGGAAGAGATCGGGTATCTTAGCCAGCCCCATATATCTGCAGGAAGAATTCCTACAATTGACGGCATGCGCTTCTACCTGGAAGAGATCCTTGAGCCCCAGTCAATATCAGAAGGAGACATGTCCCTGATCGAAGGTAGGATTGGAAAAAAATCTGGAAATGTTGAGACTACGCTCAAGGATGCACTTTATCTGCTCTCGAATTTTTCAAAGGCTGCATCAGTCATTGTTCTGCCAAAGCCTGATTCATTTGTGCTGAAAAATATTGAGTTTATACGGATCAATAACGAACGGGTACTTGTAATTCTGGTGAGCAGGCTGGGCATGGTCTACAATCATATCGTATACGGCGAGGATATTTCTCAGGACGAACTCATTAAATACAGCAACTACTTGAATGACAAATATGCAGGCCTTACTATACGACAGATGAGAGATAAGCTGGCAAGAGAGATGTCGGACGAAAAGACCAGGTTTGATACCCTGGTAAATCAGGCAATATCTTTAAGCATGAGGGCACTTGATACAGTGGAAAAAGATGTGGATATGTGGATCGAAGGAAAAGAGAGCGTATTCGATTATCCCGGGTTTGCAGATCTGGGCAAGATCAAGGAGATTGTGGGCGCATTTGAAGACAAGGGGAAAATCTTAAGGATATTGAACAGGGTTATTGAAAGCCCAGGGGTGAAAGTATTTTTAGGCGATGACCAGGATAGAACAGGGATCGCAGACTGCGGAGTTGTTGCTGCAGGCTATGGCAAGGGGGATCTTGCCTTCGGTTCTTTGGGCATAATAGGGCCGCTGCGTATGGACTATTCGAGGGTGATCCCTCTGGTGGATTATATATCAAAAGCATTAGGCAACTTGCTGGAGGATATCTGAATATAAGGTCTAGGGTTAAAGGTAGGGGGTATAAGGTAAAGGACCAAAGGTGACAGTTTTGCAAAAAGTTGTCATTCCCGCGGAGGCGGGAATCCAGAGAATAAAAAGACTGGATTCCCATTCCCCGATCGGGGTCGAGGACAAGTTTCATGGGAATGACATAAATATAACTTCTCAGACTTTTTACGAAAACATTAAAGGGTAAGAGTTAGGATCAGGACATGGAAAAGGATAAAGCTCATATGGAAAAGAAAGCGCATCATAAAGAAGAAGAGACTGCTGAAGAGCCACGGACAGAAGAAACAACCGAAACAGCAGTAGAAGAAGTTTCGCAGGAAGATAAGCTCAAAGAAGAAATCGCTCAGTTCAAAGACAAATATTTAAGGGCTCATGCCGAGATCGACAACATTAAAAAACGGATGGAGCGCGAGCGTCACGAGATCGCCAAATATGGCAAAGAGTCTCTGATAAAAGATTTTCTCCTGGTCTATGATGCAATCGAAAAAGGCATTGCCATGGGGAAATCTCTGCACCCTGATGAGAAGAATTTTATCCAGGGCCTGGAAATGATGGAAAAACTTTTCCTCGAGGTCTTGAAACGCCACGGGGTTGAACCTATAAAAACAACAGGAGAGGCTTTTGACCCGCATCATCATGAAGCGATGCTGCAGGTCGAGACCGACGACATGGAGACTGGCATGGTAGCACAAGAGATGGAGCGAGGATTTAAGATTCATGATCGCGTGCTGAGACCTGCCAAGGTTTCTGTGTCAAACAGGAAAGAGAAAGGTAAGGAGGAAGAATAAGTTATGGGGAGAATATTAGGTATTGATCTTGGAACAACCAACTCGTGCATGGCTATTATCGAGACAGGCGATCCAAAAGTGATCACCAATGCGGAAGGGGCGAGGACTACGCCTTCTGTGGTTGCATTTGCTACTGGCGGCGAGCGGCTCGTTGGTCAGGTGGCTAGACGACAGGCTGTCACGAATTCAGAAGGCACGCTCTATGCGATAAAGAGGCTCATTGGCCGCAAATTTGAGGATGAAGAAGTACAGCGCGACATAAAGATTATGCCGTATAAAATTGCACGAGCTGACAATGGAGATGCTGCCCTGGAAGTGAGCGGACGCAAATATTCTTCGCCTGAGATCTCTGCAATGGTGCTGCAAAAGCTGAAAAAGGATGCAGAGGCTTATTTCGGAGAAAAGATAGATGATGCAGTTATTACGGTTCCTGCATATTTCAATGACAGTCAGCGCCAGGCAACAAAGGATGCAGGAGCGATCGCGGGCTTTAATGTAAAAAGAATCATTAACGAGCCCACTGCTGCAGCACTCGCATACGGGCTTGACCGCAAAAAGGATGAGAAGATCGCGGTATTTGATTTGGGCGGCGGGACATTCGATATCTCCATCCTGGAACTGGGCGACGGCGTGTTCGAGGTAAAGTCCACTAATGGTGATACCCATCTTGGCGGGGAAGATATCGACAACCGCATCATTGATTATCTGGTTGCAGAATTCAAAAAGGAATCAGGCATTGACTTGAGAAATGACCGTATGGCGCTACAGAGGCTCAAGGAAGGAGCAGAGAGGGCAAAGCATGAACTATCCACTTTGATGGAGACTGACATCAATTTGCCGTTTATCACTGCAGATGCATCCGGGCCAAAACACATGAATATACGGCTCACCAGGGCAAAACTCGAAGCCCTGATAGATGATATTATCCAGAAGCTGGAAGGCCCGTGCAGAAAGGCGCTCAAGGACGCAGGGCTTAGTCAAAAAGATATCGATGAAGTCATTCTTGTTGGCGGACAGACCAGAATGCCAAAAGTTATAGATAAGGTGCGGGAGATCTTTGGCAAAGAGCCGAACAAGAGCGTGAACCCTGATGAGGTTGTTGCGGTAGGCGCTGCGATACAGGGAGGCGTGCTCAAGGGTGATGTGAAAGACGTTCTTCTGCTCGACGTGACTCCGCTTTCCCTTGGTATCGAAACTTTGGGCGGCGTATTTACAAAGATCATTGATAGAAACACAACGATCCCGACCAAAAAATCGCAGGTGTTTTCCACAGCCGACGATAATCAGACCGCAGTGACCATCCGGGTGTTTCAGGGCGAGCGTCCAATGGCTGGAGACAACAAGCTGCTTGGCCAGTTCGATCTCATTGGCATTCCTTCTGCGCCGCGGGGTATGCCGCAGATCGATGTATCTTTTGACATCGATGCAAACGGAATCATGCATGTGTCAGCTAAAGACAAGGGCACAGGCAAAGAACAGTCCATCAAGATCACCAGCTCATCCGGGCTTTCAAAAGATGATATTGATAAGATGATACATGAGGCCCAGGAGCATGAGTCAGAAGATAAAAAGCGTCAGGCGGTGGTCGAGGCAAAGAACAGGGCAGATAACCTTGTGTATACCACGGAAAAGACCCTTAAAGAATATGGCGAAAAAGTAGATGCAGCAACAAGGGGCAGTATTGAAAATGCCATCTCTGACCTCAAAGAAGCGATCAAGGGTGATGATGTCGACCTTATCAATAAAAAGGTGGAAGCAGTAACTACTGCATCGCATAAGCTTGCAGAAGCCATGTATGCTTCAACCGCAGGACAGGCTGGTGGAGCTGCAGGCGGTGATCCGGGCGCAGGCGCAACAGGGCCCAAGGACGAGAACGTAGTGGATGCAGAGTTTGAAGAAGTAAAAGGCGATAAGGATAAGTAAAAAAATAGGCACAAAGTTCCAAAGGCATTAAGGCACATAGGTTTTCCTGTGTGCCTTTTTTATTGTTTATCTTGTCAGGTCTTTATTCGACCTCGTTGATGCTTTTTACTGCTTTATAATTGTTCGCCTCTTCATGGGTTGGCAAGTGGTACAAGAAGTTTTTAGGCCATTGTTTATTATAAAAACTCTTCTTTTTAAGCCTTATATCTGTCATTCGCCCTGTATTTGACCAGATCAATTCACCCTTTTCCAAATCAATAACTCCAATGCCTGAGTCAATGAAAGATTTCTTTGCCATTGTAACTGCCACAAGGCCTCCCGAAGCAGCAGCTGAGGCTGTTCCTGAGACCACTTGTTGGGTAAATGATTTACCGGCTGAAACAATTTCTCCATTGCCGTATATTATGAAAAGAGTTTTGACTTTTGTCCGATCAGCGATAATGGCCAAACTTTCTTTCATCTCTGTAGAAGAGAATATTTCTGTCTGGGGTTGGCCATCTTTCGATAAAACCATTTCCAGATTTTTTATAACAAGGGCGAGAGCCTTTGCATAGGCATCATCCTTTTTGATATCGTCAGCAATAAAAAACGGAGGGGTTTTGTTGTTTTTCTCCCCCTCTTCATCTTTAATAGTGCATGAATCTTTGGGATCTCTGAATGCACCAACAAATGGTGATGCTTGAAATGCTACCTGATAAC
>JAGVNP010000223.1 GCA_020053185.1 Deltaproteobacteria bacterium
AGCGTGGATAAGCAGGAAGATCTACCGGATCTTACGTATAAAGGCTCTTTATGGAATGTGGGTTTAAGCTACACAATCAAATTCCAGGGTCATAAGCAAGAGGAAGAAGAATGGGAATTTTAATGAATCAGGGATCAGGGATCAGGGGTCAGCTGGCGGCTGACAACGGAAAACTGAATTTAGAATTTAGAATTTCAGTAGTGCTCGTTCTTTCCCTCGGTTTCTTTCTCTGGCAACTAGTCCCTGGCAACTGGTCCCTGTCACCCGCATGTGCCTCCATGGCTGAGATAACCGGTCTTGGCATGCGCAGCCAGTCTATGGCAGGTCTCGGAGTTGCTATGGATGGTGACATTTCTGCTTGTTATTATAATCCGGCAGGGCTCACTGGGGTTAAGTTCAGTGAGTATGAGGATAATATAAGTTTTAACCTGACTGATGGTGCTTCTGCATTTGACCTCAAAGCATGGACCAAACATCCGCAAGAAGGCCGTCATAATGCCAAAGGCCTGGAGTCAATGACCAATCTCAATCTTGATATAGGCGTAGATATCGGGAGCCGTTTGCGTGATCATATCGGGGATCGCGATGTGGTTCTGGGCGTAAGCATAATGCTTCCAATGGGAGACCGTATGCCACTTGCTTGGTGGAGGATGCAGCGACCTGAAGACGAGATCTATATATTTTACTATGATGATATACGCCGACCCATAATAGTTGCAGGCCTGGGCGCAGAGATAACTCCATGGCTTTCAGTAGGCGCAGGAGCAAATGTATGGCTCGAGCTTCTTACGAACAGTTATGCTGAGAGTGATGTTCAGGGTAATGCTGATGTGGCTGAATACCAGGAGACCATTCTGGTTCCTTTTCCGATTCTAGGTGTTCAGGTAAAGCCTGTAAAAGGGCTTACAGTCGGTTTTACCTATCGAGGCGAGGTCTACATGGATGATTATGGGTTTAACGAGGCCATAATCCCGATAGATCTCGGAATAGACACTTTAAATATCAGGTTCGAATATATGCATCACTTTGCACATTACTATACGCCAGTTCAGAAGGCGGTCGGCATCTCATACAAATTCCCAACAGGTGGAATTTTGGATGGTCTGATGATAGGCGCTGACGTGACCCAGATGCAGTGGTCGACATTTCTGAATTGTTTTCATGAGCGGCCGCTCCCGCGATTCAAGGACACCTATGTGCCTAGAATAGGGGTGGAAAAGCCGCTTGATAGCGGCAGAACAATTATCAGGGCCGGATACAGCTTCTGGGATTCACCTGTACCGGAACAAAAAGGTGAAGCCAATTATCTGGATAATGACAGGCATGTGGTTTCAATGGGTATTGAGAAAAAATCCAGTCTCATGGAAGTGGTTTTGGGAAAGCCGACAAGATATCAACTCATGGGGCAATATCATTATCTGGTTGAGCGTAAATATCACAAAGATTCAGGAGACACACTGAAGTTTGGTGGCTGGGGATATACAGCAGGCCTTACCATGGAAGTAAGATACTAAATTCTAAAAAGAGAGTTTCATATCTAGACCTTTGCACAATTGTTTTTCGGTCATTGCGAGGAGCACATTCGCTTCGCTCAGTGTAAACTCCGCGACGTGGTAATCCCATTGAAATTAAAGTCAAATTGAGATTGCTTCGCTTCGCTCGCAAAGACAATGTAGTCATTATGCAAAGCTCTCATATCCTTGTTGCCATAAAAAGAACACTATTGATCACCGCATCTCCTCAATCAGGCGCATGAAATCCTTTTTGGTAAAAGAGTATTTTTTACAACAGAATTCACAAGAAATTTCTGTGTGCTCTTCATTTTTAATAATGTGAAGAAGCTCATCTTTTCCCAGGGTGATAAGTGCCTGTTCTATCCGGGCCCTGCTGCATGAACATTTGAAATACAAATTTTTCTTTTCAAGAATTTTAAACGGGATGTCTGCAAAAATATGCTCAAGCAATCCTTCTGGGATATTGCCGCTCCGCAGTAAATCAGTGACAGGCGGCATTTTTTCAATCTGAGCAATAAGCGTATCGATCGTTTTTTCGTTTGACGGGGGCATGGACTGGATCAAAAAACCGCCGGCAGCTGAAACTTTAGTGTCAGGATCTACAAAAACACCGAGTCCGACTGCAGAAGGAATCTGCTCGGATTCAGTAAGATAAAAGGCAATGTCTGATGCGATCTCGCTTGTGTATAACTGCACAATTCCCTTGTAAGGTTCTTTTAAGCCAAGGTCTTTGCTTACAGTAAGAAAGCCTGCTCTACCGATAGCACTGGCCACATCGAACTTCCCGTTTTTTAGCGGCAAATCAATTTTTGCTTCCCCAACAAAGCCCTTTACGTTGCCGATTCCGTCTGCTTCCACAATGATCTT
Organism: Deltaproteobacteria bacterium; assembly: GCA_020053185.1. GTDB lineage: Bacteria > Desulfobacterota > Desulfomonilia > UBA1062 > UBA1062 > JAGVNP01. The sequence continues at coordinate 2,382 of JAGVNP010000223.1, forward strand.
TTTTAATGGGCCGTTGCCTTCGAATTTCAGGGCCACACGCTGATCAGGCTCTAGGAGAGCACCCAAGAGCAAGCCTCCGGTCATGGCGCGACCAAGCGCAGCAGAGGCAGTGGGGGAAGTGCCGTGACGCTGGCATGCTTTGTTAACAAGATTGGTAGTCACGCATGCAAGCCCACGGATATTCGCCTGTTTGGAAATAACGCGTACAATGTAGTCTTTCATTGCATATGCTCTGTGCGTAAATAATAAGCGGGATATTCCTTACTTATTTTTTCCTGTATTTTTATTGCTATTCTGTTTCTTGTCCTTAGCCTTCTTTTCCTTTAAATGCTTTTCTTTTGCTTTAGCCAGAATACCGGAATCGTCTGCCTTCAGGGCATGGAATTCTTTTGATCCTGGTTTGATACCCATTTTTTTTGCAATGACTCCCCAGCCTTTTCCTTTGTTTTTTTCGTATGTGGTAACAACATTATCGAGAGGCTTACCGCTGAGTTTTGCTATTTTTGCAGCCATATACACATCTGCCGGAGACATCTTTTTATTGTTAATCAGGTTATCTGCCTTGTTTTTATCCACATTATAGGCCCCGTTTAGAGCATTAACAAAGTCCGCTACATTTTTAGAAGCAGTCTCATCGAGTATCTTAAGCGAAGAATCTAATCCGAGATTTCCTGTATTGGGATTATATGCAATGCCTGCAAGGACCGAAGAACAGAAAAGCAAGAAAAGAACCCCCATAAGTATCAATATTTTTTTCATAGAATGCCTCCTTATTTATTTTTTTTTAACTATAAAATTATCAGGCGAAACAAGGCTGTTGTCAAGAAAAAGAAAAACAAAATCTTTGGTTGCATGGGTTTATGAAAACTGGCAGGATAAAATTTCATATTCGATTTAATAAAAGGAGAAGTACTAATGGAAGAAAAAGCGAGCAGAAAAAGCCAATTTTCAAATAACGAGATGTACAAATGGCAGGCAGAATCAGATGAAAAAATGAAG
>JAGVNP010000068.1 GCA_020053185.1 Deltaproteobacteria bacterium
CTAATGCCTTTAATATCCATTATAAAGCTTATTACGTCCCCGCTTTTATCGCAGCCAAAGCACTTATACATCTGTCTTGTCGGGTCTACCTGGAAAGATGGGGTTTTTTCCTGGTGAAACGGGCATAGCCCCCAGTGGGACTTGCCACGTTTTTTAAGGGTCACATACTCTGATACAATAGTTACTATATCGAGATGATCCTTTATTTTTTCAATATCTTCTCTTCCCATATTTAAAACTCTACTATCGTCTTATTTTCTCCGCCATCCAAAACAGGCGCATTCTTTATTCCTTTTACAAAAGGGAGGTGTTTCAGGTAATCCCTGATTGCATTTTTTAACCTTCCGGTTCCGCCTCCATGTATGATCTCAAGACTTTCTTGCCCGGAAAGCAGCGCATTATCAAGCTCTTTTTCTATTACAGGCAGTGCTTCGTCCACTCTCATACCAACCACTACCACAGAAAAAACTCTTTGTTTGACAATATGCATAGGAGATGGGGTGGTTGTTTGATGCAGAAAATCTTTTTCCAAGACCTCGATCTGGTCAATAGGAACTTTAATTTTTTTATTACTGCTTATAATTTCTACAGTGTCTGAATCTAAATTATGAATGATTCCCTCTGTGTCAGTACCTTTCACTTTTGCCCTTGCACCTTCCTTCAACCGCAGAGTTTTCTCGGCTATAGCGCTTGTTTTAGCCAATACTTCTTCGAGTTCCTGTCCAGCCATCTGGGCGATTCTGGAGGCTTCTTTCTTAAGATTATCTTCCTTGCGCAGTCTGCGGGAGAGCTTGTCCATTTCTCCCAGAAGCCTCTTATATTTTAGAGCTGTTTGCAGCTTTATTTTTTCTATCTCCATGAGTTCTTCCTCTGCATTTTTTCGGAGTTGAGATGCTTTTTCAACGTCTTCGCTAGCCTGTTTCTTCAGCTGGCTTGTTTTGCTTACATCAGAAAGCGCCTTACTTAATGCACTATGTTCGCCTCCTGACACAATTTTTGCAGCCTCATCAATAATCTCTTTTGGAAAATCGATTGATCTCATAATCTCGAGCGCTTTGCTCTGTCCAACTGTTCCATATTCAAGGACATAAAGGGGCTTTATATGCTCATCATCAAAAGTAGTTGTGGCATTTTCCACCTTACTGTGGGTTATCCCGTATGTCTTTACCAGGCTTAAGTGTGATGTGACTATTACGTATGCTCCTTTTTTTCTGAAGGCATCTATGCATGCAACAGCAATCGCGCCACCCTGATCCGGATCAGTGTTTGCTCCAGGCTCATCAAGAAGTACCATATCACCCGGCTCTAGATGCTCATATATATATTTTAACGTGCTTACCTGGGCGCTGAATGAAGAAAGGTCGTTCTTAATATCCTGGGTGCTGTCAATTGCTGCCCATATCTTTCCGATGTAAGGAATTTTCGAGGCATTTGCCGTAATGGGAAGCCCACTTTTTGCCATAGTAATTAGAAGCCCTAACGTCTTTAACGCAACTGTCTTGCCACCTGCATTGGGTCCGGAGATAATTAGACAGTCGGTGTTTGCCGGGAGATTCAGGTCAATGGCGACTGAACCATGACGTCCCAAACGTTCCAGCAGAATTGGATGACGTGCCCCTCTGATAGAAATACCTTCTGTGCTTAAGGTAGGGATAGTAGATTTTGTGTCTATCGCCCAAAGACTGAATGCATGTATAAGATCAAGTTTACCATAGAGATAAAAATTTGTCTGAATCTGGCTTACCACCCGCCTGGCCAGTGACGTTAGGTGCTTTAGTATCTTGAGTTCTTCGTCACGAATAAGAGATTTCAGCTGATTAAGATGATTGTTCTGCTCTACGACCTCCAGGGGCTCAACATATACTGTTTGTTTTGTTCTTGAATAGTCATGTGTGATGCCTTTTACATATCTTCCATAATCATGGGATAAGGGGAGAACAAATCTGTCACTACGCGTGGTAATAAGATCTTCCATTACAATGGAGTGGGTGTTGAGTCCTTTGAGAATGGATTCCATTTTTTCGAGAGTCGATGCGCGTACAGATCTGAAGCGTGCGCGCAGTTTTTTCAGCTCAGAACTTGCACTGTCTGCGATCTCTCCTGATTTTTGAATGGTAGAATTAATCTCATCGATAAGCTGTGCAAGAGGATTAATGTTTTTTGCAATATCGCTGAGGCCCGTGCCTGTGCCTGAGATATCACGCTTTAAACTGGAGATGGTTTGCAGTGCGGATGCCAGAAGTATCAAATCCTGCCCATCAATGACAGTTCCCTCTTTTGAGATTATTTTGAGCAGAGATGAAAGGTCAGGAATGGGCTCAAAATGGAGGACCCTCTTTTCCTGAAACAGTTCCAGCATCTCTTTTATAAGCGCCCATTGATGCCTAGCTTCTTCCCATGTGGGGTAGGGGGAGAGTGCATCAAGAGCAGAAACCCCATACAGGGAGGTAAGGGAGGGTTTTATATATTCTTTTACAGCAGTAAACTCTAGAGCGTCCTTTTCCATCAAGGTGGTGATAGTCCTTTACAAGCGAAAGATATTAGATCTTATGCTTTAAGACTTTGCGATACGATCGAGTTGATTCGTTTTCCGTCTGCCTTGCCTGCAACTTTGGACATTACGGTTTTCATAACCATTCCGAAGTCTTTTTTAGTGGCGTTTGTTTCGGCAATCACCTCATTTACGATTGCCTGAATTTCCGAATCAGTAAGCTCTTGAGGGAGATAGTTTTTGAGGACATTTATTGAATGTTCCTCTATTATGGCGAGATCTTCCCTGCTTCCCTTTTTAAATTGTTCATAGGAATCTTTGTGCTGATTTATCACGGAATGAACCACGGAGACGATCTCTTGTTCTTCAAGAGTCTTTCTTAAGCTTATTTCCTTATTTTTGATCGCAGCAACAAGCATACGAAGGCAGGAAACCGTTTGTTTGTCTCCTGCCTTCATTGCGTTTTTCAGATCAGTGTTGATTTGTTCAAACAGCATATCAATAATACGCCTTTACTCTGTGTATTCTTTTGAATGCCCTTTTGCGTGCAGCTATAGCCTTTTTCTTTTTCTTTACGCTCGGCTTTTCATAGTGCTCGCGCTTTCTGAGCTCGGACAGAATCCCAGACTTCTCCACCTGCTTTTTAAAGCGTTTCAGAGCTGAATCAAAGGATTCGCTGTCATTAATAGTAATACCAGGCATCCACATCACCCCCTGTCTTTTTAGATTTTTCTCTGAGGTAAAGCCCATAGAGCTATATAGGATGAGAATCTTTATGTCAACCTATTTAATAGTAAAATTATGCGGATAGTTCATCTTTTGTTGCTCGGAATGCACAATTTGATAAAAAAGCGAAATGATTGACTTTTTGGGTTTATTTGATGTACAGAATATATTACAGGATATATTGAAATATATTTACAGAGGGACACAGTCAGTACTAATTTTTTGTTGTTACTGAATAAGGGGGTTCTTGATACATGCCGTTAGTGACATTTTACTTTCAATTGCACCAGCCATTCAGACTTCACCCTGACAAGGATAAATTCCTCTGGGATGAGGTCAATAGGGATATATTTTTGAAGGTAGCCGGGAAATGTTATCTGCCAGCAATAACGATGTTTGCAGAGCTTATTGCAAAGAATCCAGGATTTAAGATCACTTTTAGCATGTCAGGCACATTCCTTGAGCAGGCAGAGAGATATAAACCGGAGGTTATAAAAGCCCTTCAAGATCTATATGATGCCGGGAAAGCTGGACTTCAGGTAGAATATCTTGACGAAACCTATTATCATTCACTTACCAGTCTTTTTGAAGATCCAAAGAGACAGGAATTCAGGGATCAAGTCTCTCTGCACAGGGAAAAAATGGGCAGACTTTTCGGAGTCTTTCCCAAATCATTCAGAAATACCGAACTCATGTACAACAACCATATCGCAGACGTAGTTGCTGATATGGGGTATTCCGCTATTCTCTGCGAAAAGCGGGATGACATGTTTATGGGAGATAAGATCATCTCTCCCAATGCAGTGTTTCAGGCAAAGGGAAGCAACCTTATTGTGATACCCAGAAACAGGGATTTAAGTGACGATATTGCATTCAGATTTCCCCACAGTCCTGTTTCTCC
>JAGVNP010000070.1 GCA_020053185.1 Deltaproteobacteria bacterium
ATGGCCGGTTATTGCAGCAATGGTAGTCATTGGATAGACAACAAGCCGCTTCAAAAGGTCATTCAATGTATAAAGGAACTTTTTACAGGTCGCAACATCGCCCTTTTGAAAATACGGAACGAGCCAGTCGAGGTCGATACCATTTGAGAAGATCTTCTCATGCGAAGACGTCATTACCAGAGCATTTGCTTTTGTTTTATGCTCAATCTCATCTAATGTAGAAAGAATTTCATTGAGAGAATCCAGATTAAACCGGTTTTCTCCGTTATTCAGGGTAAGAATTGCTACATTTTCATCAAGCCTATATTCAACACGTGCCATAATCATCCTCCTCAAAAGATAGTACTTGATTATACATATATTGGCCTGCTAAGCCAAGTATTATCGTCTTATTTGTAATTTTTATACTGGTTGACATGTGAGGTGCTGTCAGGATAATCATGCGTCATGAAAATTAAAGCACGTATGATTGCATGGGCAGGGGCTGGGTTTATACGGCATTATTTCAAGCTGTGTAGAATAGAAATATTCGGCCAGGACTCAGAAAAAACCCTTCGCTTGCAGCGTGAAGATCTTTCATACACAGGGTGGCACAGAGGATTTATCTTTTTCGCACATATGTTCCGTGATCGTAATGGATGGGTCATGGTCTCTAAGTCAAGAGACGGGGAACTGATTTCATCTGTTCTCAACCGGCTTGGATTCTATACTGCACGCGGATCTTCCAGCAGAGGCGGCAAGGCTGCATTGCAGGAACTCATAGACTACACAAAACAAGGTCACCCGAGCGGCCTGGTGGCAGACGGCCCTACCGGGCCTCCATACAAATCAAAAATGGGCATTATCATGCTTGCTGCACGCACCGGCTCCCCTCTCCTTCCTGTTGCATGGGATGCATCTCCTTCCTTGGAATTCAATTCATGGGATCGTACAATATTGCCCCTTCCCTTTTCCAGAATAGTCTTCATATTCGATCATGAACCCATCAATGTAGCTGAGGGATTAAGCGAAGAAGAATACGAAAAAATTCGGGAACACCTTGAAAATCGGCTTAATCACCTGACCTTTCAGGCAAGGGCCTATGTTAAAAACAAGATGCACGGTATAGACCCGAGAGAGATCCCTGTTCCGGATAATTATATGGATTATTTGCCGAGAAAAAAGAAAAAAAAGATTAAGGATTAAGGCTTTCGTTATCTGTATTGCGCTTATTGTAGGCATTCATTGCTTTTGTGAGTCCATGTTCCAGAAAACACTCAATAGCTTCACTGGCGAACGCAATCTCTTCGCGCAACTCATCCATTTGATTTGATTCAAACCGTGAAAGCACATAATCAGTAGGATCACATTCCGGATCAGGCCGCCCTATTCCGCAGCGTATTCTTACGAACGAGTTGGTACCCAGATGTTCCACAATTGACTTAAGCCCCTTATGACCTCCGGTGCCACCGCCATCTTTAATGCGAATAGAGCCAAATGGAATGTCCATATCATCATGCACCACAATAAGATTATCTGACCTGATTTTTAGAGGATTCAATGGAACACCGCTTAAGTTCATATAGGTCTGTGGCTTAATAAGCATTACCTCTGCACCTGCAATAGAACCTTTTCCATATATCACATCATGTGAGAGTTTTTTGACAGATATCTTCCATTTGAGAGCCAAAAGATCTACAACCATGAATCCGATATTATGCCTTGAGAATAGATACTTCCTGCCTGGATTCCCTAAACCATATATGATCTTCATTACATATCCTTATAATATTTTTCTGCTTTTTTATGCAATGAAAACAATTTAGGGGGAAGTCAATGGTTTGTCTCAAAACAAAAAGAGCCCGGAAAACCGGGCTCTTTTCTTGCGCATGTGAAAATTGCCTATTCTTCGACAGGAATTCTCATCTTGAAGAATGATCTCCAAACAAAGAACATGGCAATTGCAAGGAACACCAGCCCGATAACCGTGGCACTACCGAGCATCGAAGGTGCAATGGCAATCTCCATTGCAAGCAGGCCGAACAGGGTGGAAAACTTGATGATCGGGTTCATGGCAACCGATGAAGTGTCCTTGAATGGATCACCTACTGTGTCGCCGATAACCGCAGCTGCATGCAGAGGGGTACCCTTTTCCTTCAGATCAACCTCAACAACCTTTTTCGCATTATCCCAGCAACCTCCAGCATTTGCCATGAATATGGCCTGGAACAGACCAAACACGGCAATCGAGATCAGGTAGCTGATAAAAAAGGCTGCTGAATCAGGGCCGGCAACCGGCGCTGAAAAGAAAGCAAACGCCAGGGTAAAGCAGAAGATCGCGATAAAGATATTGAACATACCTTTCTGTGCATACTGGGTGCATATCTTCACGACTTCTTTTGACTTCTCTGTAGAGGCACTCAAACTTGCGTTCTCGTCCAGATTTATGTTCTTCTTAATATACTGTACTGCGCGGTATGCACCGGTAGTAACTGCCTGGGTGGATGCACCGGTGAACCAGAAAATAACAGCGCCGCCGCAAATCAAACCAAAAAGCGTATATGGATTGAGCAGGTTCAAAATCATCTCTGGCTCAACGCCAAGTGATTTTTTGAGCAGCAGGATCAGAGAGAAGATCATTGTGGTAGCTCCGACTACAGCTGTACCGATAAGAACCGGTTTTGCTGTTGCCTTAAATGTGTTACCGCAGCTGTCATTTTCTTCGAGATATTGTTTTGCTACATCCATATTCGGCTTAAAGCCAAAGTCTTTCTGAATCTCCTTTTCGATATTAGGCAGAGATTCTATCAAAGAGAGTTCATATACTGACTGGGCATTGTCCGTAACCGGGCCATAGCTGTCAACCGCAATGGTGACTGGTCCCATGCCGAGCATACCAAATGCCACAAGACCAAAGGCAAAGACCGAGGGGTATAAATTAATACCACCGAGACCCCATGTACTCGTTGCATAGGCAAGGAACAGTAAGGCAAATATGGCCATTGGAAGCCAGAAGGCACTGAAATTACCGGCAACGAATCCTGAAAGGATATCAAGCGAAGGTCCGCCTTCTCGCGCTGCGGTTACAACTTCTTGACAGTGCTTTGACTTGGAACTCGTGAACACTTTCACAAACTCAGGAATTACAGCAGCAGCCAAGGTACCGCAGCTGATGATGATCGAGAGTTTGAACCAGAGATAGTTCGGCAGATCTCCGAGCTGCCATTTGCTCACTAAAAAGGTTACGATAATGGATACAATAGAGGTAATCCACACAAGAGATGTGAGGGCTGCCTCGAAATTGACCTTTTCCTTACCAGCAAATCTTGCTGTGGTTATGGCTTTGTTGATAAAGTAGGAACCGATCGAGGTAACGATCATGAGAATGCGCATAACGAATATCCAGGTAAGAAGCTCTGTCTGGAGGCTCACGTCAGCAACTGCAAGCACGATGAAGCTGATAAGCGCAACACCGGTAACACCGTAAGTCTCGAAGCCGTCTGCAGTTGGACCAACGCTGTCACCAGCATTGTCACCAGTACAGTCAGCAATAACACCAGGGTTTCTTGGGTCGTCCTCTTTTATCGTAAAAACGATCTTCATGAGGTCAGAGCCAATATCAGCGATTTTTGTAAAAATTCCACCACAGATACGCAGTGCACTGGCACCCAGAGATTCTCCAATAGCAAAACCGATAAAGGCTGCACCGGCAACTTCCCGGGGCATAAACACCAGGATAATGAGCATCATGATAAGTTCTACGCAGACAAGAAGAACGCCAATGGACATACCGGCAGTCAGAGGGATATCAAGAAGTTTGATCGGTTTTCCCTCAAGGGAAGCAAAAGCCATACGGCTGTTTGCCAGGGTATTCATCCTGATGCCAACCCAGGCTACACTATAAGAGCCGAGGATACCGATAACAGTCCAGCACAGAATCAAAAGAACCCTGCCGCCTGTCATTTTCTGAAGAATACCGAAATAATATCCGATGCAGACTGCAATAAAGGCAAGCAAGACTAACAGAAGTTTGCCCTGCTGCAAAAGATAGGTTTTACAGGTCTGGAAGATAACCTCTGAAACATCAAGCATTGACTTGTGTGCAGGGAGAGCCTTCACTTTCCTGTACTGCATAAGACCAAAAACCATTCCCAGAGCACAGATAACAAAACCAATCATCAGAAGGTTGTTCTGGGAAGCACTAAGCGCCGGAATGTTCAGTTCTGCCTCGCTTGCAAGAAGAGGTGTGCTAAGAAGCATTAAGCACAGAACTGAGATCACAGCGGCCAAGAAACCTTTTACTCGTTCACCCATTGTTTCATCTCCTTTTCAAAAATTATTTTGCAAAATAACTCCGTAAAGATACCGTAAGCCGAGCAACAAAACCTTTTGTAATAAGGGGATATTGCTTATCTAGGCTATATAATAAAACAAAAATGAATGGTCAATCATTTTTTTATCCTGCATAAAAACGTCTTTCATTGTCTTGTATTACAAATCAACTAAATTGTTGACAAAGAGTTGCTCATAATGTTTCTCTATTTATCAGAGTTTTGTATGCAAGTTTGAGAAATTTAATCAAAATCGGGGGTTAGAAGTATGCAAAAACGCTGGGTTTTATTAAAGAAAGTGAATGATTACAGCCTTGATGGGCTCAAATCAGTGGTTGATGAAGGTTTTGCGCTTTTGGATAAAAAACCCAAAGGAAAAGTATTAATCAAGCCCAATGTCGTTTTTGCAAACAAAAGATACTCACAATATGCCTTTACAAATCCAGATCTTGTCGGCCTCGTAGTGGACAAGGTAAGACAGCTCGGAGTATCCGAGGTCAATGTGGGAGAATCAGGAGGCTTTGCTGTCCCTACCCGTATGAACTTCAAAGAATCAGATTACTATGAAATGGGTAGAGCCCATAATGTTCCTATTGTTGATTTTAATGAAGATAAGTATGTGAATATAGAGCTTAAAAAGGCTCTTTACCACAAAACCATGCGCTGCCCCAGGCTTATACATGAGGCAGATTTCAAAATCTGGATGCCAAAACTGAAATATCATATTTGCTGTGAGGTCACCAATGCCCTGAAACTCAATATAGGAAGCCTCCTGCACAAGGAGCGCATGTTCTATCATGATGACAGACTGAATGATAAGATCGTTGATATACTCGAAGTTGGATACCCTGATATGGTTATCACTGATGCAGTGACCATCGGACATGGCTTTGAGTCCTGCGCAAAGCCATTTCACCTTGGCGCAATCCTTATCAGCAATGACCCTATAGCTGCAGATGTGGTGGCTGCGCAGATTCTTGGATATAAACCTGAAGATGTGCGACATTTGAAGATCGCATCAGGCAGAGGATATGGCTCTATTGACCCGTCTTCGGTTGAAGTTTTAGGCGATGTGTCTATTGCTGAATTGGCAGAAAAAACCAAAGGCATAGTCAGCGAATTCCAGGACATCCAAAAGTTAGACACTCCTATACGTTTTTATGAAGGAACCGGTCCTCATACAGGAGATATCTGCTATGGGGGCTGTATGGCTGCAGTAAAGGGTTGCCTGGGCACGGTGGATGCGAGAAGGCCCGGATCAGTTAAACGTGCAAAAAAAGGTGCTATTGTCACAGGTATATATGAAGGTGATGTTGATGCCGGAGACGGTGTTTGCCTTCTGATAGGTGATTGCACCGAGGTAAAAGGCAGTATAAAGGCAAGGAAAGTAAAAAAGGTAAAGGGCTGTCCTATTGGCGCAGTTCAGCTAACAGGGATTTTGCCCCTTACATTTGGCATGCCTACTCCCCTTCTTGACATGAGAGATGCTTACAACTTCACAACAAATTCCGTAGTAAAAATCTGGCACAAAATAATTCATGGAGCATTTTAATGTTTGAGGAGAATAATCCGAAAAATATTATATGAATCAAAAAATAACATCACCGGATTCCGAGGAACAGAAAAAAATACACTCCATAAAAGGCATGTTGTGGTTTGTTGTGTTTGTTGCGATTATCTTTCTTGTCGTACTTGCCACATTAAAACAAATTGATCTGCGCTCGCTTCAAAATTGGGAGTATTTGCGCCAGACCCTTGTTGATCTTGGTTTTGCCGGTATTTTTGTGTTTATTTTGATGGTTTCCATTCTCCCTTTCTTTTCTTCGCTTATCCTGCTTATAATGACCGGATCAGCAGTGTTTGGACCGTTCTATGGATTTCTCTTCTCTTACATCGGGACATTTATAAATGCTAACCTTGTCTATCTTCTGGTAAGATCTCTTTCAATTGAAAGTATCTGGGGAACTGAAGGCAAAGCATATAAAATAAAAAAGGCAATTCAGGAAAAAGGTTATCCTATTGTGCTCATCTTCCAGCTGGTAACTGTTATTCCTTTTGTTCTGGTAAACGGTGGCGCAGGTGCAGCCGGGATAAAGTGGAGATCATTTATAAAAGCTACTTCAATAGGTGTTCTTCCCTGTGTTTTTATATTCACTTTTGTTGGTGACAAGGTGATATCAAATATTTTTTCACCGGAAATATATCTGGCGGGCGTGATTGCCCTAATTTTGTGTATAACATTTATTTCTTTAAAAAAGACGAACATCAAGAAGAAAGGAAAAACTCTCCCTTAAATGCTGGACAAATTCTTCCAGCTTAAAAGTCTTTACATGCTCTTTTATTGATGTAGTTAATAAAAGAGCATCAGGCCCGAATACCTTTTCTGTAAGAGTTTTATCTATACTTATTGGTATCACTCCTTGCTGAAGAAGATGGTCATGTGTGCGTAATTGTGCAGAACCCATGAGTTTTTTGCCTTTAATAAGAACATCCATGGGAGATTTTCTGGAAAAACATATTTTTGAAGATCTTGCATCACCCTCTTCTACCCTGACATCAATCCCTAATTTAAAAAGCGCGTGAGCGAAAACTTTTGAGATAGTACTGTATGTTTCGATAAGGCCCTGTGCAAATATGCCTTTTGTGGGAACAGCAAGTGCATATGTAATATCATCAAAATGAAGCACCGCACCTCCGCCTGTTGGACGCAAGATCACCGGAATATCGAGAGTATTGTCATATGGCCTGAACTCTTTCTGATTACGACCTATGGTAATTGCAGGGCTTTGCCAGTTGTATATCCTTAATATTCCTGCGCTTTTTAAAGACTCAACTTTTTGAAGAAGCTCAAGATCTATTTGCATGTTGGCAATAGGAGAACAACGGCCATCCACTATAAGGGTGAGCTGATCCATGCCCCTTATAATTCTTCGATAATAAAGAGAGGATCTCCGTATTCTACGCGCTCGCCATCTTGCTTTAAGATTGCGGTTACTGTTCCATCCACATGAGATTCGATTTCGTTCATGAGTTTCATGGCTTCAATAATGCATAGGCACTGACCTTTTGTCACACGATCGCCTACCTGGACAAATGGAGCGGTCTCTGGTGAAGCAGAACGGTAGAATGTGCCAACAAGAGGAGATGTCACGGTTACCGTGGGTTTGTCTTTTCCTGATGCTACTGAAATCATACGGCCATCAGAGCCTTTTGCGGGCTGGGCAACTCCCCCACTCCGCACAATGCGTATTTTCTCAGGTGTCCACTCAAGGTCAACAATGTCTGTGTTCTTTATGAGCGCAATAAGTTCTTTTACTGTCTTTAAATCCATCTTACCCTACTCTCTCAATGTATTCACCGGTTTCTGTGTTTACCTTGATATAATCCCCTTCATTAATAAAAAGAGGGACCTGTACAGTAGCTCCTGTTTCCAGAGTGGCTGGCTTTGATCCTCCTGAAACCGTGTTGCCCTTGATGCCAGGATCTGTCTTTTCTATCTTTAGATTCAAAAACATGGGAAGCTCCACATTGATAGGTTTTTTGTTATAGAACAGCACCTCAACCTCGGTATTTTCCTTCAAAAAACCTATGGCTTCTCCAAGTTGCTTGGCATTGATTCCAATCTGCTCATATGTACTGCTATCCATAAAATGATAATTCAGATCCTCTTTGTAGAGATACGTCATGCGCTTATCTTCCAGATCAGGGACATCCACCTTTTCTCCGGAACGAAAGGTCTTATCCAGGACATTTCCGCTAATCAGGCTTTTCATCTTTGTCCTAACAAAAGCCCCACCCTTGCCAGGTTTCACATGCTGAAAATCGACAATGATAAACGGCTCTTTTGAAAGCTCTATTTTTAAACCTTTTCTAAAATCTGCTGTTGAATACTGCATGCAATAAACTTTACCTCACCTTTTTTATTGTTTTTTTATCATTAACAAGATTTGTTATTCTCTGGCAAGCATTATTTGAGATTACAAAGGTATCTTCTATCCTTACCCCGAATTTATCAGGGATGTAGATGCCTGGCTCAATAGTAAAGACCATCCCTTCTTCGAGTATATCCTCGGATCTCTGGCCGATCGTCGGGGCTTCATGCACCTCCATACCCATACCGTGCCCAAGGCTGTGTCCAAAATACTTGCCAAATCCATGCTCATCAATATAGCTTCTCGCTATTTCATCGACAGTTTTTGCCTCAATCCCGGGCCTTATGCTTCTAATCGCTTTTGCCTGGGCATTATATGCACAATTATAAATATCAGCAAATTTGTCTTTTATATTCCCGGTCGCTATTGTCACTGTCTGGTCAGAACAGTATCCTTTGTAAATACACCCAAAGTCGATTACCACAACCTCATCAACACAAATCACTTTATCCGAAGCCACTCCATGAGGCATTGCCGATCGCGGGCCAGAGGCGACAATAATATCGAATGCCACTGCACTTGCACCCAATCTTTTCATCTCCCACTCAATTGCAAATGCTATATCCTTTTCTTTTTTCCCGATAATGCCGTTTTCTAAAACAGAATAAAGAGCCTTTTCAGCAATAAGAGATGAGTGTTGAATAATTTCGATCTCATCTTTTCCCTTTACTGACCTTAAGCTCTTCAACTGACGCCCTATCGGAGTTATCTCGACACCTTTGAGTTTATCTTTCATTGTAATAAAGGTATCTACATCTACCATATTGGATTCCAGCCCAAAGCATTTTATTTCATGGCCTTCAATATACTCAAGAACATCAGCCCAGCGCTGCGAGACCTCAATGATTTTTACATCTTGGCTCTCATTGTTTGCCTGAATCGTGAATCGGGAGTCTAAAAATAAAACTGCATCATTTTTGGTCACAAGCAAGTTCGCATCATCGCCAGAAAATCCGCAGAGATAGGTAATATTGCGCTTGCCGGAAAACAATATGGCATCAAGTCCCTTGAGGAACGTCCTTGCCTTATTAAGCCTTTGTTCCATACATTTCGAAAAGCGCTTCAAGTCCAAAGATGTATCCTACTGGGCCAAGGCCTGATATGGTTCCAAGTGCAATGTCAGATATAAGGCTTTTATGACGAAAAGATTCTCTCCTTGCAATGTTGCTTATATGCACTTCGACAAAAGGAATATTAATCGATAAAAGGGCGTCCCGTATTGCTACTGAAGTATGCGTATAGCCTCCGGGATTTATCACCATCCCATCGATCTTGCTCTCTGAAGCTGATTGAATCTTATCGATGAGTTCTCCCTCATGGTTTGATTGGAAAAACTCTACATCTACATTTAAGCTCTTGGCTTTTTTTTGGACGATATTTTCTATCTTTTTGAGTGTAATATTTCCATAAACCGACGGCTCCCTTTTCCCCAGCATGTTTAAATTCGGTCCATTTATTACAAGTATTTTCATCGTTTAATCTCCTCCAGCCAGCCTTCAAGATTCTTTATTATATGTAAATTTTGCGCACAAAGAGCTTCTTTCTTCATAGCCTGGTCATCTGATAAAGAGAGCAGTGTTGAATATATATCTACTGCTTTTTCAAAATATCCTTGCGATGTATAAAGCCTTGCAAGCTCCACTGATGACACATCCATAAGAACCGTTTGACTTGATGATCCAAGTAGATCTCTTGCCTCATCATCATCGGGACGGAACACAAGGTAGTCACCTATAAATCGCTCGGCAAGATCTACATCTCCTGCTTCTTTATGAATTTTTCCGATATAAAAAAGCGCTGGAAAAAGAGAGTCGATATGAGAATAAATAGAGGTAAGAACAGTCAGTGCCTCATTAGTCTTGCCAAGCTTGTAAAGGGAGATGCCTAAAAGAAGTCTATCTTCGTGGCTCGTTATTTCACTTGATACATCGAGGATTTCAAGAAATCTGCCTTCATCAAAGGCTTTTTTTATATCCATGGAAAAATCTCCTATATGCATCAAGAATGTCAGCAATTTCCATCTTTTTCACCGTAACATCCCCGATACCAGGCGTCAACACAAACTGAATGCCGTCCTTATACGCCTTCTTATCCAGGATAAGAATATCTTTCAGAGCATCAGGCTGTGGCAGGGTTATGCGAGGATCTATGATTTGCAAATGATTTATCAGACCTTCTATCCTCTTCATATCTTTTTCCTTGAGAAGCCCAAGATCACGGGACAGCCATGAAGCAAACATCATTCCTATTGCAACTGCATGACCATGAAGTATTTCAAATTTATAAAGTTTTTCTATTGCATGGCCAAGAGTATGTCCAAAGTTTAATGTCCGCCTCAAACCTCCTTCTTTTTCATCCGCGGCAACCACATATGCTTTGTCCTTTGCGCACATTTTTACAATTTCTTTGTAATCATACTGACTTGTCACTTCCAGATATTCAAAAAGTGGCTTATCCATTATAATCCCGTATTTTACCACTTCCGCAAGGGCACTACTGAGCACTTCGGGCTTTAAAGTTTTAAAAAATTCTACATCGCAAAGAACAAATTCCGGCTGATAGAAAGAGCCTATCAGGTTTTTCCCAAAATTATGATTTATGCATGTCTTACCGCCAATGCTCGCATCGACCTGAGCAAGAAGCGTGGTTGGTATCTGTATGAATGGTATGCCGCGCATAATGATGCTCGCTGCAAACCCTGCGAGATCACCCACTACCCCGCCGCCGATAGCCACACATGCCCAGGCGCGGTTGATATTTGACTTAAGCATGTTATCAATTATCTTTGAAAGAAAAGAATA
>JAGVNP010000335.1 GCA_020053185.1 Deltaproteobacteria bacterium
AAAGAGCTTTTTCAAGGCAGGCAAAAGGGTTAAGTTAATTTTTATATCGGATCGCAATGATGTCATTGCGAGGAGCTTTAGCGACGTGGCAATCTGTCCGTTTATTTGGGCTGCGTAAATCCCATTTGCTCAAGAAAGTTATACCATACCTGGCCTCTTATATTGTTGAAGACCAGCCAATGGCCGCCTGTGAGAAAATAGCGGTTTTTTATATCCCATTTTTCAGCGAGTTCATTGACATACTGGAATGGGCACAACCTGTCTCCGCGCGATGCAACAATCAGTATTTTATCTCTTGGAATTTTTGGAGATAAGTTAAGGGGTGAATGGAATTCCCATACGCGATCGAGCTTTCTCTTTAAATCATCATCTACATGAAACCGCATCTTCATGGAATCAGGGCCAAATGGATATGAAAACTTTACAGCAGGAACCATTATTGCGGCAAATGAAGCTATGTCGGTCAGACAGATAAACAATGCTGCATTGTGCCCGCCCAGACTGGCTCCTATAAGCCCGATCTCATCAGTTCCTAGGTCTTTTAGGATAAGAAAAGTTGAATAAAGATCCCACATGGACTGTCCAAAGCATTCGCAGGTCATTACAACATTATCCGGCTGCAGAAACAAACGTCTGGATGCTTTTGTGCCAGGAGTCCGCCTCCAATGGAATGGCGCGATGAAGAGCGCGACATCGAGCCCCATACTATACAACTTGCGCATCTTGAACATCTGTCTCGCCTGTCCGGGATCGCCAAGCATAAATCCATGATGACAGAGCACGGTTTTTCGATTTTTATCGCCATGCGACCATCGTATAATATAGCCTGTTTTATTTGATGTGTATGAATCAAATTGATCCCTGATAAGCGGGTTTCTGGTTTTATAATTGCTCGGATAAGAAATTATCTGAGATATTCCATCCTTGTATGGTTTCTGGCTAATGACTTTATACGCAGGCATTTTTTCCGGAAAGCTGAAAAAGGTTGTTGGGTTGTCCACGAAACCATTATCGATATAATAATCCACCTGCTTTTCGTACGTTGCTTTGTCGATATTTCTTTTTGGTTTTATATATTTCAGGATTCTCGGCACAGCGAGAAAAAGCTCATCCACGCTACTTCCGATCAGATCCAGCGCATTGTTCTTTATCTCATTTTCCATCGATTAAACCCTTTTAAAAATGAAGATAGCATGAAATGAATATTTAAGTCTTCTGCCACATGAGATAGGCGTTTATGAACTGGGTGATATCACCGTCCAGCACTGCATTAACATTTCCCACCTCAACGCCCGTTCTGTGATCCTTTATCATTTGATATGGCTGGAGCACATATGACCTGATCTGTGATCCCCAGGCAATCTCCTTTTTTGATTTATAAAGGTCGTTTAGCTGCTCTTTTTGTTTTTCTTCTTCTTGTTTGTAGAGTTTGGATAACAGGAGTTTCATGGCAAAGGCCTTGTTCTTGTGCTGGGAGCGCTCGTTCTGGCACTGAGCCACAAGGCCGGTTGGAAGATGTGTGATGCGTACTGCCGAGTCTGTTTTGTTCACGTGCTGTCCGCCATGGCCGCTTGATCTGTAGGTATCTATCCGCAGATCTTTTTCATCAATCTTTATATCAATGGTCTGGTCTATTTCTGGGGTGATCATTATTGACGCAAAGGATGTATGTCTGCGGCTGTTTGCATCAAACGGCGATATCCTTACAAGCCTGTGGACCCCTGTTTCTCCCTGAAGATAGCCGAATGCCCATGGCCCGGATATTTCTGCTGTGGCGCTTTTTATGCCAGCTGCTTCGTCTGAAGATATATCCACAATTTGTGCATTGAAACCGTTCTTTTCAGCCCACCTAAGATACATCCTGAGCAGCATTTCTGACCAGTCTTGCGCTTCCAGGCCTCCAGCTCCGGCATGGATCTCCAGGAATGCAGATCTTTTATCGTCTGGACCGGATAGGAGATTTATGCGCTCTATGGAATCGATATCGTCTTCGAGCTTTTTCAATGTATCTTTGATATCAGAGGCAACCGATGACTCATCTTCCTGTGCTAGTTCAATCAGAACCTGAAGATCGTCCCATAGGGTAGAAATCTTTTTCCAGGCATCTATTGTATCTAAAAGCCCTGTTTTCTCAGTGTGGATTTCTTTTATTTTATTGCGGTCGTTCCAGATATCAGGGTCTGTGAGCTTTTTTTCGAGTTCTTCGAGCCGTGCTATTTTTTCAGGTACCTCAAAGATAACCTCGTATGGTGTCGATCTTTTCCTTTATCAAATCAATGCGTTGTTGGTAGTCTGCAATCATGAGTCGTTCCATTAACATTGCAGCCAGGCTTTGTCAATGTATGGATCAAGGTAAAAGGTTTAAGGTATAAGGTGTAGGGCGCAAGGTGAGTCCCTGAATTTTTTACTTTTCACTCACTTTTTATTTGCTCGTTACTTGTCACTCGTCACTATTCGTTTTTTACTGCTTACTGTTTACTCCTTACTTCTTACGCCTTACGCTAACTATAAGGCACATACCAACGATTCCCCATATCCAGGCAAGGGCAGCGCCGTAGCGTGTATAAAAGGTAAGATATGAGTTCTTTTTAATATCTTCTAAGATCACTCCTTCCTTGAGCAGGCCCAGAGAAGAGGTGATCCTGCCGAGTGGATCGATAAATGCTGATATGCCATGATTCACTGACCGGATAAGCCATCTTCTGTTTTCTATTGCCCTGAATCCGGAGATCTGCAGATCCTGCTCCGGCGTAGCCCATGTTTTAAACCATGCATCATTCGATGTATTGACAAGATAGGTTGCGCCTTTTTTGGAAAGAGTCCGTGAGATGTCAGGGAAGATACTCTCAAAACATATAAGCACACCCATATCGCCAATGGGTGATAGTCTTTCCCCTTTTGAAAAATCGCTTACCTCCTGCACCATCTTGCCCAAAAAAGGCTGGAGCAGAGAAGAAAGCGGAAGGTATTCGCCAAAGGGCACCAGGTGCACCTTATCATAATATCCGTAAGGGTTTCCTGAGATGAGGAGCCATTCCCTATTGAAATATTTGCCATCCTCATACGCAGCGCCTCCAACAACTATTGGCAAAGGGCACTCTTGGCTCAACTCGATCACCTTGGAAGTCGGTTTCCATTCCCTGAAAAGATAGAAGTTGCAGGATGATTCAGGCCACACCACGAG
>JAGVNP010000115.1 GCA_020053185.1 Deltaproteobacteria bacterium
CGTCGTCTTACCATGATCTATATGTCCTATTGTCCCCACATTAACATGCGGCTTCGTCCTCTCAAACTTCACCTTCGCCATAAATCATTTCCTCCCTTTGTCCAAAATTTTTTCTACCCAAGCATAGTATGCAGAGCCCACGACCGGGATTGAACCGGTGAACCCCTTCCTTACCAAGGAAGTGCTCTACCTGCTGAGCTACGTGGGCATTACCCCTATTGTTTGGAGCGGGAAACGGGATTCGAACCCGCGACCCTCAGCTTGGAAGGCTGACGCTCTAGCCAACTGAGCTATTCCCGCATTACTTCCTTATTCATCGCCTTTAAGAGAACCCCACTCTCCAGCGGCGTATGGTGGAGAGGGGAGGATTCGAACCTCCGAAGGCTGAGCCGGCAGATTTACAGTCTGCTCCCTTTGGCCACTCGGGAACCTCTCCGCATTTTCATCATCTTGGAGCTGGCGATGGGACTTGAACCCGTAACCTGCTGATTACAAATCAGCTGCTCTACCGGTTGAGCTACGCCAGCACTTTTTCTGCCCGTTATCCCTTTTATAAGGCAGTTTTTTTGCACACCTCTAGATTGCGCAAAAAGCTTCTCTATCCAATGCTTTTACAAAAGTCAAGGTTTAATTTGCTATTCTAAAGGTATTGTAACTACAGAATAAAATCTTATTTTTACGATCTAAATTACAGATCAGGGGGAGAGGTCTAACCCTCCCCCCCTAACACGACTATTTCATCCAGCCGCCTTTATATTTTTCTCCGACATTTGCAATAAGGTCGGCCTGATTTCCTGCTTCTTTTTCTCCTACACGAATTTTTACCGGATGATCCATGTAATTTGAATAATCAACTTCTTCACCTTTTTTGAAATTTGGTATCCAGTAAAAGTCTAAGAACATAAAGTACTTTCCTCTCGGTGCAGCGCTGATGTCCCAATCCTGGTAAAGATATCCAATACATCCCGGGGTAGATTCAGGAGGATCGAGCGCTGTCAGGTCATCAATATAACCCATCTTAACCTTTGCATATTTCATGATCTCTTCAGAAGGAATACTTCTGGTCATGAATGTGCCGCAAGGCCCGGTTATCAATCTCCATTTATCAAAGGCTGTATTAAAATTGCGCTCATTTGCATCCATCTTCCCATCCACTAACAACCCTTCAGTATTGTTCGAATTATAAATCTTTGCACCAAATGCATTTTTATTGTAGTCAGTCCCTATTCTCAAAACAAACGAGGTTACAATCGTATTCATCTTGAACGGAACCTGAAAAAGCACTGGACTAGTGGCTGTGGCCCTGCACTGGATAATATCAGTAATTGCACGCAATGCCTTGATGCCACCCGGCAGTATTGCATACTGTTCAAGCCTCTTATTGATCCGTACAGGCCCTCTCTTGTAAGCAATGGTGTTTGATGCAACCTTTTCTTCGCTCAATCTGATGGTCACCTTGCCAAACATTATTTTTATGGTTGGACGTATCTTGAGCCGGTCAACAAAACTTTCGCCGCTGCCGCCTGCGTTTTTCGGGATACTGAAACACTCATAATAGGTCGTCCTCTTGCCATCCTTTGTAATTATATCCCTTACATAGCGGTAATCGGAGAATTCTTCATTTGTCTCATAGTTGAAGCGGAAATAATCGGGTAGCGCGGATTTGGCTGGCGGATTTGATGCAAAGTAAAGGAGATAACACCATCCCTTTTCTCCATTAAGGGGGTCAACCACTTCAACCTCAACACCTTTTGTATAACCATCTGTCCACTCTTCTTTCGACACCTTGTCTCCTGTGTCATCAACCATGAGAATTAGCTTATCCCATGTATCGAGCTTGCTGTTGCTCAACTCTCCATTGGCGACCGGACCTTCAGGAAAAATCCAGTCTCCTTTATCCGCTGTCATTTCATCGAGCTGAAAACGTATGGGCTGAAATGATCCATTCCGGTATGAGTATACCCGCAGGTTTGCAAGTGAAACACCTGATATTTCCTGGAGGAGTTTCCCATCCACAACCACCTGATCTACATAGCGGCCAATGGTCTTCTTCGCTATTACAGCACCTTCTGCATCAAAAGAAAAACCCGTGACCAGAAACGCTCCTACCAAAGCAATTGCAAAAATGTTCTTATAATAAGTTTTACGCACTTCTCTCACCCCCTAAGATTAATAAAAAAATCATTATTTGCTATTGCTTGAAATTTTAGCCAAAACACTTTGACTTGTCAATCAATTATAAACAAGGATGCATTTCTTTCAGATTCTATTACAATTAAGACCCCATTTATTTAAGAACAGCCTTAAGCCGGGAAATGACTTTGTCCTTACCTAAAGTTTCCATCATTTCAAATATACCCGGAGACATAGTCTTCCCGGTAAGCGCTATACGAACAGGCTGGGCAATGATCTTGAATTTTATGTGATTGTCTTCCAGCACATGATTAAAAGCGTTTTCCATTTGCGCCTTATCAGAAAAATCTGCTTTCCCAAGCTCATCTATGATTGCAGCCAGATAAGGTGCTATTTCAGGTGTAAAAAACTTTTTTCCAAGATCTTCCGGTATTTCTATGTTCTCTTTGAAATAAAAATCCCCGATATCAACTATATCAACCAGAGTCTTTGCCCTGTCGCCGACATCCGTTATTATGCTGTTTATTAAATTTGCCCCGGGAGAAACATATCCTCTTTCTTGAATGATCGGCTTCAGCAATGCAGAGAGTTCTTCCAGTCGTCCCTCTTCCCTTGCCTTTTTTATATAATACTGATTGAGCCATAAAAGTTTTTCAGTATTGAATACAGCAGCAGACGATCCTACATCATGCACATCGAAAAACTCTATCAATTCTTGAAGAGAAAATATTTCCTGATCACCATGCGACCATGAAAGCCGCACCAGATAGTTAACCAAAGCCTCTGGCAAATACCCCATTTCCTTATAGACCATAGCCGAGGTTGCGCCGTGTCTCTTCGAAAGTTTTGTCTTATCCGGCCCAAGTATCATGGGCACATGGGCAAATTGCGGAAGCTCAAAACCCAATGCCTCGTAGATAATAATCTGGCGGGGGGTATTGTTCACATGATCATCCCCTCTGATCACATGAGTGATATTCATGGTGGCATCATCAATGACCACAGTAAAATTATACGTAGGCATGCCATCGGAGCGTAAAATAATAAGATCATCTAGCTCATCATTGTTAACCGCAATGCGGCCCTTTATCATGTCATCAAACGCAGTGACGCCGGTAAAAGGAACAGCTAGCCGCACAACCCTTCCTGGGCCAGGCCCATGTCCCTTGTGCCTGCATGTGCCGTCGTATTTTGGCTTTCGCTTTTCGCTTAATGCAATCTCTCTTTTTTTTTCCAGATCATCAGGCGTGCATTCGCACCAGTATGCCTTTCCTGCATCCAATAATTTCTGCACATATGAGCGATATATATCCAGCCTCTTTGACTGGTAAAATGGCCCCTCATCCCAGTTAAGCCCAAGCCATTCCATTGATTCCAATATCTGACTGGTTGCCTCTTCTGTTGAGCGCTGCGCATCAGTATCTTCTATCCGCAAGATAAATTTTCCGTTTGTGTGCCGTGCATACAGCCATGAAAAGAGTGCGGTGCGCGCGCCTCCGATGTGAAGATATCCTGTTGGTGATGGTGCAAATCTTGTTCTTACTTCTGTCATTTACTCACCTGTTTGATAAAGTTTAAAAGCCCGCCAGCCTTCAAAATTGCTGCCTCGCGGTCTGAAAGTTTAATCGAACAATTCAATTCTTTTCCTGTTGTAAGAGATCTCACAATCAAATTTCCGCTTCCTTCCAGGCCAG
Source organism: Deltaproteobacteria bacterium (assembly GCA_020053185.1). Lineage (GTDB taxonomy): Bacteria > Desulfobacterota > Desulfomonilia > UBA1062 > UBA1062 > JAGVNP01. The sequence goes on from JAGVNP010000115.1 coordinate 3,828, forward strand.
GTTTTATATTTTCTATTTGAATCTTTTCTCCCTGATTCAGGCTTGCATAAGATGCTTCGTCAATAACCACAGGCAGTATGCCGAAGTTTATGAGATTCGCCCTGTGAATGCGGGCAAATGATTTTGCGAGCACTGCCTTTATACCAAGATACATGGGCGCAATCGCTGCATGCTCACGCGATGATCCCTGGCCATAATTCTCGCTTGCCAGTATACAACCGCTCTTCGCAGCCATTGCATGATCTGCAAAATCGGAAACAATGCCGGAGAATACATATTTCGAAATAGCTTCTATATTTGACCGCAATGGCAGGATCTTTGCGCCTGCAGGCATGATGTCATCTGTAGTGATGTTGTCTCCAAGTTTGAGCAGCACGGTGGCCTCAACAGAATCTTCCATCGGCCCTCGCTTTGGGAATGGCCTGATATTCGGGCCTCGTTTTATCTCAACGTTTGATCCATCAGCAGCAGGAGGCATGATCATGGAATCATCTATGATGAATTTCTTTGGCATTTTTAGGCTAGGATATTCACCAAGCTCTTGCGGATCAATGAACTCTCCCTTGAGCGCACAGGCAACTGCTACTTCAGGCGATGCAAGAAATACATTCGCTGATTCAGTTCCTGACCTGCCCTTGAAATTGCGGTTAAATGTACGCACAGAGACAGCATCTGTTTGCGGCGACTGACCCATGCCAATGCACGGCCCGCATGCGCTCTCCAAAATCCGTGCACCTGATGCAATAATATCTGTTAGCGCACCTGTTTTTGCGAGCATTTCTAACACTTGCTTTGATCCTGGTGCTATTCCAAGGCTCACATCTGGATGCACTTTCTTTCCTTTCAGCACAGCAGCCACCATCATAAGATCTTTCAAAGATGAATTCGTGCATGAGCCAATAAGCACCTGGTTTACTTTTTTTCCCCTAAGCTCTTTTACTGCAATCACTTTGTCCGGGCTATGCGGACATGCAGCCAATGGCTCTATTGTGGCAAGGTCTATCTCTACCACCTCATCATACCTGGCGCCCTTACTAGCCTTTAGAGGCTTCCATGTATCTGCTCTGCCTTGTGCTTTCAGAAATTCTCTTGTCCGCTTGTCGCTTGGAAAAATCGATGTGGTTGCACCGAGTTCTGCACCCATATTGGTGATGGTTGCTCGCTCTGGCACGCTCAAGCTTAAAACCCCGTCCCCTGTATACTCAATGATCTTGCCAACGCCTCCTTTAACTGTGAGCCGGCGCAAGACTTCCAGAATAATATCCTTTGCACTCACCCATGGACGGAGAACGTTCTTTAAGACAACGCCAACAACCTTTGGCTTCGGGATGAAAAATGGCATGCCTGCCATTGCTGCTGCCACATCAAGCCCGCCTGCACCGATTGCGAGCATACCGATCCCGCCTCCTGTTGGCGTATGGCTGTCAGAACCAAGCAGAGTTTTCCCTGGTATGCCAAACCGCTCAAGATGTACCTGGTGGCATATGCCGTTTCCCGGCCGCGAAAAATAGATGCCGTACTTGTTTGCAATATCCTGTAAAAATCTATGATCATCTGCATTTTCAAAACCTGTCTGCAAAGTGTTGTGATCAACATAGCTTACTGAAAGTTCTGTTTTGACGCGTGGAATGCCGATTGCCTCGAATTGAAGGTATGCCATGGTGCCTGTGGCATCCTGGGTGAGAGTCTGATCTATCCTGATGCCATATTCAGTATCTGTCCTCTCAACGATGTGCGCATCAAGTATCTTTTGCGTGAGCGTTTTTGGCATCTTTCCTCCTACTCTTTGTGAATGAGATTTGTATATGTCGAAGGGTCTTGGTTAGTCAAGAAAGGATTGGGGGATTAAGGATTATGGATTAAGAGGTAAGGGGTAAGAAGTAAGGAGTAAGCAGTAGGCAACTAGAATGACAAAGCTGAACAGTGCTATGCTATGCGTCGATCATTATACCAACACTTCCTCAAAATCCTCTGTGTCATTTCCACATCTAAACACGCAGATGAAAGCTTCACGTGGAATAGGTCCAAGATGAGCTGCTTCGATGTACGGCATAATCGTGTGTCTATATGCATTATCTTGTTTCCATTTATTGAGAAGCATCTCGCTATTAATGAAGCCCTCGACAATCATCTGTCTATTGATTTCTATCCATACAGATTGACCCCATGTTTTCCTGTAAGGTACGAATTCACGCCAACTTGATAGTGGATACTGATCACTATATGATTCGGGATCAAATTGCTTAAACTCAAAAAGACTAACTCCACCGATAAAACGAACGTATGGAAAGAGATCGCGGCCTTTGCTGGCTTTCCATCTCTCTTGATCTGGAATTGGAGGGTTTGGCAATATGTAACCAGATTCTAAAATCATCTGATAACGAACGGGGGAAGTTGTGTGCCAAAGTCGATCACGAAGCAGGTTCGGAAAATTATCTTCACTAATCATACGGGCCCTTCTTACCCTCCATTTATAATCCAACCGTTTTATGCTGTCAATTTAAACCCGCCCATGGGCATAAAGGCGGCATAAAGGTGTCAGGCCTTGACATAAGCCATAGAAAGATGAGCTAGGTCTTACACTGAGACCAATCCTCATTGAAAAGCCTCCCCTTCAACTATATCCCAGATTATAATCCCATCATCCGATACGGTCAATTTTAACATTCTTCCCATACTTGTTGTGGCCTATTTTACTGGCTTTATACCAAGGTCCTTGCATATTTTTCTTGCGAGGTTATCATTGATTTCTGTATGCCGTGGAACAGATGAGCGTTTGTTTTGATTAGGATTCCACCACCATGAATGACTACCACCTTCTCTGATGAATTCACATCCTTGCGATCGTAAATACTTCAGCAGGTCATTGCGCTTCATAGAGCAATCTTTTCTTCCACATATCCCTTTCCTACTGCAGCCTGCGCATCTTGACGGTTGAATTCAATGGCTTCTTTTAGGGTTACCCTAAGACTTTTAATTAGCTCTTCACGAGTACGCGCCTGACAGTTCACCCCAGGTATTTCCTCTACCCATCCAATCCACCAATCACCCTCTTGCTTTACTACAGCGGTATATTCTGTATTCATACATTGCTCCTTTTTCGATTACACAACCTGCACCCTGTATAACCAATACTTTAATATTTTTATATCACCATCCCTGGCAAGTCAAGATTTTTGGCTATTTGACTAACTACTCAATTTACTTGCCTTCAACCCTTAATCCGTAATCCTTACCCCTTAATCCTCATCCTGGTTAGCATCAGCGTATCATTTGATGCTGGACAGCAACTTGTGATAATACTATGAAGCTGAAATTAAAATATACGTAAGAGGATAATCATGCAGGATAAAGGGTACGATCCAAAAGACATAGAGCAGAAATGGTATGATGTATGGCAGAAAGCCGGATACTTCCACGCTCAAGAAGACGATAACAAAAAACCGTGCTACAGCATCGTGATCCCACCGCCAAATGTCACCGGCGTGCTGCACATGGGCCATGCCCTGAATAATACCCTGCAAGATATCATGATCCGCTATAAACGCATGGACGGGTTCAATGCCTTGTGGATGCCCGGTACTGATCATGCCGGCATTGCAACCCAGAACGTAGTGGAAAAAGACATTGCCAAAAGAGGCCTGACCAGAGACGATCTTGGGCGGGAAGCCTTTATCGATGAAGTGTGGAAGTGGAGAGAAAAGCACGGCAACCTCATCATCAACCAGCTCAAGCGCTTAGGCGCATCATGCGACTGGGACAGAACAAGATTCACTATGGACGAAGGTCTGTCCAGGGCAGTAAGAAGGGTTTTTGTTGACCTCTACCGCGAAGGTCTTATCTATCAGAGCAACTATATCGTGAACTGGTGTCCGAGATGCCACAGCGCTCTTTCTGATCTCGAAGTAGAACATGAGGAAGAAAACAGCTTCCTCTGGCATATCAGATATCCGTTTGCAGATGGATCGGGCGAGGTCGTTGTTGCAACCACACGGCCAGAGACCATGTTGGGCGATACTGCTGTTGCAGTAAATCCGTCCGATGAGCGCTACACATCGCTCATTGGCAAAGAGATTATTTTGCCTATAATGAACAGAAAGATCCCGCTTGTTGCTGATTATATGGTTTCTTCTGATTTCGGCACAGGCGCAGTAAAGATTACGCCTGCGCATGACTTGAATGACTTCGAGCTAAGCCTGCGCCACAATCTCGATGTGATTGTGGTCATTGATGATTCTGGAGCTATGAATGAGAATGCAGGTGCATATAAAGGGCTTGATCGATTCGAGTGCAGGAAAAAATTAGAAGAAGATCTTGCAGCACAAGGATATCTGGTTGAAAAAACACCTTACAAAGTTCCTGTGGGAAAATGCTATAGATGCAAGACCATTATCGAGCCGTATCTCTCGAAGCAGTGGTTTGTGCGGACAAAGTCGCTCGCAGAAAAAGCGATCGAAGCAGTTGAAACAGAAAAGACCAAAATATTCCCGGAACAGTGGAAAAAAACCTATTTTGAGTGGATGAACAATATTAGGGACTGGTGCATATCCAGACAGATATGGTGGGGACACAGAATCCCTGCATGGTTCTGCGATGACTGCGGCGAGATTACAGTAAACGAAGAAGATGTGAAGCAGTGCAAGTGCGGATCAGCCAATATCCGACAGGAAACCGACGTGCTAGATACATGGTTCTCTTCAGCGCTGTGGCCGTTTTCCACAATGGGCTGGCCTGATAATACTCCGCTGCTGAAAAAGTTCTATCCCACATCAGTACTCATCACAGGATTTGATATTTTATTTTTCTGGGTAGCGCGCATGATGATGATGGGCATCAAATTCATGGGTGATGTGCCGTTCAAAGATGTTTATCTCCACGCACTGGTACGCGATGAGCAGGGCCAGAAGATGAGCAAATCCAAAGGCAACATTGTTGATCCATTGATTGAGATGGACAAATACGGCGCAGATGCTTTCAGGTTTGCCTTAACTGCCTTTGCTGCAATGGGAAGAGATATAAAGATAAGCGACAAGCGCATACAGGGATACAGATTTTTTATAAACAAGATCTGGAATGCAGCAAAGTTCACCCTTATGAATATCAAAGACTTCGATCCGGATACGGTTGCTTACGAAAAGCTTGAACTCTCGTTTGCAGACAA
>JAGVNP010000184.1 GCA_020053185.1 Deltaproteobacteria bacterium
ATATATCCGCGTTTTATCAGTATATCTTCGAGCTTGACCAAAGACTGCTCATATGGAGGACATCCGCCAAGGCAGTTATCAATACCTTTAAGCTGCATGGCATTCCTGATTTCGCGGAGATCACCTCCTGTTGCAAGCGCGCACTCGCCTAAAAAGAACGTGTTATTTAGGTCTGGAGAAAACCGGGGCGGTATCTTGGGATCTACACCTACGATAAGCGTAGTCTTTTCAGGAACTTTAGCAAGTATGCTCTCTACCACCGATGTCATGAGCCAGCATGTAGTACATGCTCCGCCTATGTACAGATCTATGTTGGGATAAATCCCTGTTACCAGACTATCTACAGGCTGCGTATAATTGATTGGAAGCTGAAACTTCTTCCTCACCTCATGCACTGGATTGCCAACAACATCGATCAGGAAAGGATTTGCAATGCCAAGCCCGTCATATGCTGCAATGCGTGTGGTGCCTACAATAAGAGGATTATCAATGCCCATGCACATGCTCGCAATGCTGTCTATGGCGACTGTATCATCGCTTGCCATGATAATGCCCAGATCAATAGGGGTTCCAGCCTCGCCTGCTCCCATTCCTTCCATGGCAATAAGTCCGTCAAGTACTATGAAATCAGGTTTCCTTATCTTGCTGATATCTACCATGTGCTGGTCCAAATCATCCCTGTGGGAAAAATACCTGCCCTTTTCATCTAAAATGCCCTGGAGATTCTTTATGGAGAGTGTAACCATTGTCATGGTATGCGTCTTCATTGCAGGCATATTGATGAAAAAATCAGCATCAAGTATCACCTTGAGGTAGTTCACCCTGTGAAGCGCTTTACCCCCTTTGATCTCAATCTCTACTTTCTCTGCATCCTCAACGCCGAGCACTTCTCCGCCTGCCTCTTCTACTGCTTTTTTCACACCAAGCATTTTCATTATCTCAATGGTGGAAAATCCACGGGATGCGCCACAGCACGAACGGGCAGGATTCACTCTCTTCATTAAAGTACCCACGCTCACGCCTTCGATCACTGTGACTTTTTTTGCGCCAGCTTCTTTCGCAATCCTCACAACAGATGCGATCACCCGCCTGTCCACCGATATGGGCGGGGGGTATGGCGCAAAAAGATTAGGCTTTATCACTACATGGTCGCCCTTTTTTATCCTGCCGGAAAGGCCTGCCAGATCCACTACCTTTCTCACCATTGCATCAATATCTTGCGATGAAAGAGGAAATTCCCTCTTAACAATTGCTACCTTTGCCCTATCCATGCTGTCTCCCTGTTAAATTCGAAATGACTTTTTCTTATCTCCTTTGAAATCAAGAGCTAGCGTTCCGCCAGGATTCATGATGTTGTTTGGATCAAGCTCAGCCTTTATAGCGCGAAGTAGACCCATTGCGGTTTTTCCTGAAAAGTCCTCAAACCATGGCGCCATGAGTCTGCCTGTTCCATGATGATGCGTGGGACTGCCGCCATTATCAATAATAGCATTCAAAATCGAGGAATGATAATTGAGATAGTCATCGATCTCATCGCCCGGCTTTATCTTCGAGATAAAGATGAAGTATAGCATGGACCCGTTTTCATAAGAATGTGAAGCATGCACCATGCACACAGACGGTTTTCTTGCCTTCACAACCTGGCGTACACCTGCCCATACCTTTGGCAGATTCTCCCATGAGCATGCAGTCTCAACTGTATCAGTCATTACCTTCATGTCCATGAGGTTTTCCCGAAGATACGGATCATTGTAACGATGCCTGTACCAGCCTCTGACCGCAGAAGCTCCCAAATAAAGGCTCCCATGCTTTTTTGCAATTGCCTTTACCTTTTTCTTGATAAGACAGCCTGTATCTTTGTCTCCTTCGGTTGATCCCATGAGAATGCATCTCTGCCCGTCCTTATAACCGAGCAGCGAAAGAACTTTGTCGATCGGACCTCCTGTAATGCCTTCGACCATAAGGCCAATACCGCTCTCTTCCGGATCAGAGATTCTCAACATGTGCGGCAGACCAAACTCGCCCTGCATAATTTCCCGCAAGGCAGCAACTGCACCTTCCCAGTTCTTAAACAGGAATGAAAAATACGACCTGTTGTCCGGCCTGAATTTCCAGACTTTCAGCGTCACTTCAGTGAGCACTCCAAGAGTTCCCTCGCTGCCAGCTACAATATGCCGCAGATCAGGTCCTGCTGCTGTACGCGGATAATCTTTTATCTCTATAATTCCTTTGGGGGTTACAAATTTTAAACCAAGCACCATGTCTTCGATCTTGCCATATCCTGTGGATAGAGAGCCAGCACCCTTGGTCACAACCCAGCCGCCCACAGTCGAATATTCGAATGATTGCGGAAAATGGCCGCAGGAATATCCTGTTGATGAGTTTTCTGTCTTGTAATTGTTGAGATAATCTTCATATGCAGGCCCGAACATGCCAGGCTGAACTGTTGCGCTCTTGTTTGTCTCATTAACCTTGATAACTTTATTCATATGTTTGGTGAGATCAAGGCTGATACCGCCTTTTATCGGATCAAGGCCTCGCACCACGCTTGAACGTCCACCAAAAGGAATGAGCGGGATCTTTTTCTCATCGCAGAATTTTATTATCCCAACCACATCAGCCTCATGCCGCGGACACACAACAGCGTCTACAAGCGGAATCTTTGCTTTCTTCCTCAGCGCAATTACATCATAGTAGGAATATCCCACTGAGTGTCTCAGTCTCTCATAATCCGATATATCTACATTGTCTTTGCCCACGATATTTTTCAGCGATTCAAGATCAGCAGCAGAAAGCGCAGACGGAGTGTCGAGCTTGACCTCATCCAAAGCTGGCAGATGCGGGGTTTTTATGTCTTCATCAGTAACTGCCATATATTTTTTCACATAGCCAACCAGCCGTTTATTGGGCTCCTCAATATGATTGGGATCACCCCACTTCAAGATTGACCGGTATGTTTTCTTTTTTTCTGTTTCAATCGACATTGTTTGCTCCCTTCTTTTCTATTATTATATGTGCCATCTCTGCAAAGCCAAGGCTTCCTTTACCAGAAGTGATGTAACTGGGAAAGAGCTTCATTCTCTTAGCAAACCGCTCAATATTTGCAACACCTACTGAGATGGGAAATGCCTTGAACATTGGTTCATCATTTGGAGAATCG
>JAGVNP010000054.1 GCA_020053185.1 Deltaproteobacteria bacterium
CACTGGTCGCAGACAATATACACATCTGGCAGAAAGTGCATCTCGACTTTTATCATGCCCCCGCCCTGGCATGTCTCACACCTTCCACCCTTTACATTGAAGCTGAATCTGCCAGGTTCATATCCTTTGATCTTTGCATCAGGCAGCATTGCAAACAGTTCTCTTATGTATGTGAACACGCCGGTATATGTTGCAGGATTTGACCTGGGCGTTCGCCCGATTGGACTCTGATCGATATGGATTACTCCATCAATATGCTCCAATCCTTTAATTTCTTTAACATTCAATGGTTCTTCTTTTGAATCAAGAAGTTTTTTTGCTAAAAACGGATACAGAGTATCAACAATCAGCGTGGACTTTCCTGAGCCAGACACACCGGTAATGCAGGTAAACAAGCCAATAGGAATATCTACACCAATGCCTTTCAGATTATTACCTGCAGCACCCTTAACTTTTAGAAAAGCTTTTTTCGGTGTTCGTCTTTTATCAGGTATTTTTATTGCGTCTGTGCCAGAAAGATATCTGCCGGTAATGGATTTCGTATCTTTTTTGAGATCTTCAGGTGTGCCCTGAAATACCAGGTAGCCTCCCTGCTCCCCGGCACCAGGACCCATATCAAGCACATTGTCTGCTTCCAGAATCATATTCTCATCATGTTCAACAACTATCACTGTATTTCCAAGATCCCGCAGTTGTTTTAATGTCTCGATAAGCCGCTCATTATCCCTCTGGTGAAGCCCGATAGACGGCTCATCCAGGATATACATCACTCCCATCAGGGCAGATCCGATCTGTGTGGCAAGACGTATACGCTGGGATTCTCCTGAAGAAAGCGTAGAAGCAGTTCTGCTCAATGTCAGATACCCGAGGCCTACTGACTTTAAAAAACTCGCGCGGTTGATAATCTCTTTTATCAATTTACCGCCTATCTGCTCCTGCTTTGCAGACAGCGAGAGTGTTTCGAAGAATCCGAGTACATCATCCACACTTAGGGAACTGACATCATGAATGCTTTTCCCGTCGATAAGAACACTTAAGATTTCCTTTTTTAAGCGTGAGCCTTTGCATTCCGGACATATTCTATTACTTAAGTATCTCCCTACCCATGGATTCACCTCACCCGAGTCATTATCTTTTAGCCTTCTCATGAGATTGGGAATCACCCCTTCAAATGTCCGTGAATACCGGCGGACTTTATCGCTCCCATAGAGAATTCCATTCTGCACATCTTTGCCAAGCTGTGCGAATGCAAGATGTGGATCAAAATCAAGGGAGTTTGCAATACGCCTTATCATTCGTTTGGCAAATCTTCCAGGAGGACTCCCCCATGGCGCAATCGCTCCGTCCATAAGAGACAGGTTTTCGTCAGGTATTATGAGTTTAGGATCCATTTCCAAAAGCATACCGAGTCCGCTGCACGCGTTGCATGCGCCGTGCGGATTGTTGAAAGAGAACATTCTCGGTGACATTTCCGGGAAAGATACCCCGCATGTCGGACATGCATATGCTTCTGAAAAGATTTTTTCTCCTGCCTCGTCTTCTATCTTAAGCAGGCCTCCGGAGCGCTTTACTGCAATCTCGACAGAGTCAAACAGCCTTGATCGTACATCCGGTTTTAAAACCAGCCTGTCTATCACCACATCGATGCTGTGTTTCTTGTATTTGTCCAGGTGCGGTACATCTTCGAGATCATATGTCTTGTCGTCAACCTTTATACGTACAAATCCATCTTTCGCAAGATCGTCAAATACTTTTTGGTACTCCCCTTTTCTGTCCCTTACCACAGGTGAGAGGATTATAATTTTTTTAGCCTCTCCTTTGCCAGACATGGCAAATATCTTGTCAACCATCTGCGAAATCGTCATACTCTCGATTGGTTTTCCGCAGATCCAGCAATGTGGCGAGCCTATTCTGGCAAACAAAACTCTCAGATAATCATAGATCTCAGTAACAGTACCGACTGTTGATCTTGGATTTTTCGAAATGCTCTTTTGTTCTATGGCAATTGCAGGCGACAATCCTTCGATGGATTCCACATGCGGTTTTGGCATTTGTTCCAGGAACTGCCGTGCATAGGCGCTCAATGATTCTACATATCTTCTCTGGCCCTCTGCATAAAGGGTGTCAAAGGCCAGGCTGGATTTGCCAGAGCCAGACACTCCGGTGATTACCACCAGCTTGTCCCTGGGTATCCTGACATTGATATCTTTAAGATTATGTTCGCTTGCGCCCCTGATATCGATGTAGTTTTTCATGAAAATCTTTTAGCTGTCAGCCTTCAGCAACGTTGAAAATTGAACTTTAAACATCGAACGCTACAAATAAGTCCCTACAAAATGCTCACTTCGTGTCCGGTCAAGCCAGTATTTAAAGACATCTTTCTGATATCTATCAAGCAGGATATTTTTTATTTCATCCTGCACTTCTTTCGGATCTCTTTTTCCGAACATGGTTCTTTCATTTACCTGGAATATAAGCATTCCATCTTTTGTCGTAAGCGGGCCTACAATGCTCCCTGCATTTGCACGAGATAAAGGCTCTCTCAAATCCGGAGATAGATCCCCAATGGCAACCCATCCGATGTCAGAAGAGCCGGAGACGAGCACGCTTGAGTATTTTTTCGCAACCTCATCAAAGCTCTTACCCTCATTCAACTCTGCCATTGCAGAGACAGCATTTTCTTGCCCGTTATCCTTAATAAAAATTTGTTTTAAATGCAGAGAATCCCTTCCGCAATATTCAGGGTTATTATTGTAGAATTCTACAATCATAGCATTTGTGATCACCACACGTGACTTTACCATCATGGAAACGAGGGACTGCCGCATAATAACGGTAAGCGTATCTTCAAATTCGAGATTGGTCTCCTTCATTGCAGAGCGGACCTCCTCCGGAGACACTGGCGGCAGGCCATATCCGTAATAGGTTTTTTTTATGATGATATCATCTACCATGAGCTCAAGCACTTGTCTGAGAATGGCAGGATCCATACTGTCGATCCCCATTGATTCTGCTTTTGTCTCAACATCTGATCTCATGATCGTGGTGTCATCGACTACCGCCACAATGCTGTCAATGACCTTGGCCTGGAGGTTAATGCTGATGGCTATAAACA